>NZ_JBEXCW010000366.1:0-1001 GCF_040605435.1 Streptomyces sp. NPDC005574 | reverse complement strand
ATCAGCTTGATCCCGAGCCTCGCGCATGCCCTGAGCAGGGCAGAGTCCACAAAAGCGCTCCCGTTGTCGACGTAGATGCCTTCGGGAACGCCGCGGGCCGCCAGCGCTGGCCGAAGCGCCGCCGCCAAGCGGACGCTGTCCTCGGCGCCGCCCCAGCGATGCCCGACCACGGCCCGGCTGTTGTCGTCGACGAACGCGAAGAGATACGCCTTGTGACCTGCGATCTTCGGCCCGTGCAGTGCGTCTCCGACCCAGAGCTCGTTGGGCCGCGTGGCCTCGAACCGGCCGAACGCCTCCGGCGCCTGTCCGTCCGGGCGGGTCAGCAACTCGAGCCGGCCCAGGTGGCGGTGGACGGTGCGGTAGGACGGGCCCCACCCGAGGTGCTGCTGCAGGATCCGTACCACCTGAGCGGTCGAGCGGCTCGGGTTCTCCCGCTTGAGCGCGGCCGCCAGGTCAAGGACCTCCTCCGGGGTGCGCGGGGTGACCTGGCGGGTGGGCGGCAGCAGCGCGTCGAAGCCGCCATCGCGCCAGAGCTTGAGCCAGCGGTCCACCGTCCCGCGCGTGATCTTGACGGGTTTCCCGAACGGATCGGTGTGCACCTGGGCGGCGATCGCCCGGACCATCACCCCGCGCTGGCGCGGGCTCAGGGCAGCGTCAGCCGCCTCACGGATCAACTGGTAACGGAACAAGGCGACTTGGTGGGCCCGCTCGGCCCGCCGTCGCTCCTCCTCATCGACCAACGCCATCCGGTGCCCCTCCGAAACGTTTGCGGACATGCCAGCCGCCAGGATGGGACCGCCCTGCCGATCTTCGTCAGGGCCAGCTCGTGTTGATCGTTTCCAAGGTCAGGTGGGTGGCCAGCCCGGTGCCAGCAGCCGGCCGTGGCAGGCCGCCGACACCAGCAACCACGTGGGCACCTTCAACTTCCCGAGTCTGGCCCTCGCGGCGAACGCGAACCCCACCACCGCGCAGAGCGCGTCCCGAACCGGCGAACCCGCGGG
>NZ_JBEXCW010000365.1:0-1004 GCF_040605435.1 Streptomyces sp. NPDC005574 | reverse complement strand
CTTAGCTTGATCTTTAACGTTCGGCGTCGAATGGCAGGTCGAACTTGATCACTCGGTCCGGTAACTGTCGTACACGGAGGCGGCCTTCGTCTGAACATGTGCTCCGACCAAGGAACACACACATTCAGAACGAAGGCCGTGAGGATGAGTCTGCTGCATCACGACGCCAGGTTTGACGCATTGGCGCAACTGTCATGCTTCCGGGGCGAGTTCTACTCCTGCCTGACCACTCGTTCGGACGCGTTGTTCGAGCTGGCTGATGCCGTTCTGTGCGGCGACGGGCCGGTGAGGTCTCTGGCCGAGCTGTCGCTGGTGGGTGAACACCGCCGCGGCCATGGAGGGCTCTACGCCGCAGTGGCCCGGGGACGCATCGATGCCGACCGGCTGCGGCGGGCACTGGCCGAAGTACCACTGCCGCGGGCTGCCGACGGCCGGCTGGTCTTGGCCATCGACGTCACCTGCTGGCTGCGGCCCGACGCCCACACCTCACCGCAGCGGATCTTGTGCCACACCTACGGCCGGGGCAAGGACCAGCACATCCCGGTCCCCGGCTGGCCCTACTCGATCATCTGCGCACTGGAGCCGGGCCGCAGCTCGTGGACCGCACCGCTGGACGCTCTGCGTCTGATGCCCGGCGACGACACCGCCACCGTCACCGCCCGCCAGCTGCGCGATCTCCTTCAGCGACTGATCGCAGCGGGGCAGTGGCAGACCGGTGATCCCGACATCCTCATCGTCGCCGACGCCGGATACGACGCGCCCCGCCTCGGCTTCCTCCTCAAAGACCTGCCGGTCCAGGTGCTAGCCAGGATGCGATCCGACCGCGTCCTGCGCAGGGCTGTCCCACCCCGGCTGCCGCACACCCAGGGCCGGCCACCCCGGCACGGAGGCGAGTTCGTCTTCGGACAGCCCAACACCTGGGGCACCCCGGACACCGAGACCGTCACCGACACCCGCCTCTACGGCACCGCCAGAGCCCGCTCCTGGGACCGGCTGCACCCCAA
>NZ_JBEXCW010000364.1:0-1006 GCF_040605435.1 Streptomyces sp. NPDC005574 | reverse complement strand
CCGCGTTGTCGCATCACCCGAGTACATCCAGTACGCGGGCGATGCTCCGCCTTGCGATGCACCGCACCGGACGCCGCGAGCTTCCCGGCAGACCTTTCCGGTCACGGCACTAGCCGTAGATCGGGCCGGTGTACTTCTCGCCCGGTCCCTGGCCCGGCTCGTCCCGGACCAGGGACGCCTCGCGGAAGGCGAGCTGCAGGGACTTCAGGCCGTCGCGCAGCGGGGAGGCGTGGAAGGAGCTGATCTCGGTGGCGCTCGCGTCGAGCAGACCGGCGAGGGCGTGCACCAGCTTGCGGGCCTCGTCCAGGTCCTTGTACTTGTCGCCCTCCTCGGTCAGGCCGAGCTTCACGGCGGCGGCGCTCATCAGGTTGACGGCGACCGTCACGATCACCTCGACGGCGGGGACCTCGGCGATGTCACGGGTCATGTCGTCGAAGCCGGGCGACTCGGGGCTGCCCGAGGGGGAGGTGTCACTCATGCAGGACACGATAGGGCCCGGAGCGCGTCCCCTTGACAGCAGGAGGCGGGGGACACCGGATTAGCGCACGCGTCGGTGAACTGCTAACCTTGTGTAACGACCGGCCGGACGTCTGAGACATATGTCGAAGTGCCCGGCCCACAAGTGGAGGCTCCAGTCTCCCACCTGACCGTCCTCCGGGGCGGCGGGTCACCCGGTCAGGCGGCCCCCATCGTTCCGTACGGACGATGGAGTCGCCCGAATGTGCGCCCCGCGGTCACCGCGGCGGTGCTCCGGTAGTGTTTTGGAGCCCCGCTGTGACCGGTCGGGGCATTTTTTGTGCTTCGGTCCGGTCAGGTCTACGTCACAGTGACATACGCGGCTGTCCGCCAGACCGCCGTGTGGTGCTATCCGAGGAGGATCCATCAGCGCCGAGCCCCGCATCAACGACCGGATTCGCGTTCCCGAGGTGCGACTTGTCGGTCCCAGCGGCGAGCAGGTGGGCATCGTCCCGCTCGCTAAGGCCCTGGAGCTTGCACAGGAGTACGA
>NZ_JBEXCW010000363.1:0-1011 GCF_040605435.1 Streptomyces sp. NPDC005574 | reverse complement strand
GCCGAGTACGAGGCACTCCACGCAGCAACCCCAGCACCAGAAACCGTCCTGGAAACCAGCTAACCCACCGTCCACCAAACCCGGGGCTTGACAGGGCGTGCAAGTTCAGTGGCCCTGGCGTGTCGGCCGGTGTCAGCTGCGGGGCGAGCGGCCCTGGCCTTGGTGGCCTTGCCTGGACTGCGGCCGGCCACGGCCGCCAGAACGGGAACGGGACGGGGCGACCGCGGCGTCGGCGCTGTTGAAGCCGGGGCCGCTCGGGGCGCTGAATCCGCTGGCGACCGGGGCAACGGCCCTCGGCGCGCTGGTGGTGGGTGCCACCGAGGCAGGAGCGTCAGGGGTCCGGGTGCGGGGGAGTGCCCTGCCCAGGACGCGGGTGTGGGTCATCACCGGGGCGCAGGCGGCGCAGACCTCCATCAAAGTCCACACCTGGGCGACGGCCGGATCGTGCCGCAGGACCAGCAGGACGCTGCCCGTGCAGTACACTCGGCTGCCCTCGTGGGACGCACACCGCGCCTGCCAGCAGGCGCAGGCGGCATCGGGATGCACGGTCGCAGCGCGGGCGTGCGCGCCAACGTGGGCTTCGGCGAAACGGCGCAAGGCGGCGAGGTCGCGGGAACGCGGCTGGATGGCACAGGGGGAAGAGCAGGAGACCGACGCCGTGCGGTCACCATGACCGGTGATGCGCACAATCCAGGTCCGTCCCGGACGACGTGCGGCAGGGCTTTCAGAAGGTGGGAGGTCCAAAACCGGCAGTCCTTCGACAAAAGAGGGATGTTCGCGCAGCTGCGCACAGGCTCATGTACCCGCACGGGACGATCCGAGATCCACAAGGTCTATCGCGGTCCGCGACCGTCATCGTATGCGCGAACGACGGTATGCACAGGCCCCACTTCCGCCGACCAATCTGCCCCACATATGGCCCTGAGTTCCACAGTTAGTGGTGCCGACTAGGGCACGAAAATGCGGGTTGATCTGCGGAAATGCCTGTGAGCACGCTGAGGTGGCGTGTCA
>NZ_JBEXCW010000362.1:0-1017 GCF_040605435.1 Streptomyces sp. NPDC005574 | reverse complement strand
CCCGGTACTCGGGCGCGGTCATGAGGTGGCGACGGGGCCGGAAATGGGGTGAAATCTGACTGAATACGGCGAGGAACTTCTGGGCCGAACGAGGCCAACGGAAGCCTTTCATGGCGCGTTCGCGCTGCCGAGTACTACAGCCGGAGATGTTGTGACGGGGTTCGTGTGTCGTCGTTGTCTGGGCATGATGCTGGATGTGACGGCTGAGCTGATAGCCGAGTGGCACGACGAACTGGCGAAGCTGACCGGCTCGTTGGGGAGTCTGTTCAACCGGCCGGAGCCGCGGGTGGTGTTCGCGCAGTTCATCGAGGGCCTGCTGGCGGAGCTGCCGAAAAAGAACGGCTGGATGCTCTCGGAGCGGGCCGGGCATGCGACCGCGGACCGGATGCAGTGGCTGCTGAACGGGTCGGTATGGGACGCCGACCAGCTGCGCGACAAGGTCCGCGACTACGTCGTGGAGCATTTGGGCGACGCGGACGCCTCGCTGGTGATCGATGATACCCAGGCCCAGAAGAAGGGCACCAAATCGGTCGGGGTGGCCTTCCAGCACTGCGGGCTGACCGGGGATGTGCGCAACTGCCAGACGATGGTGATGCTCACCTACGCCACCGCCGCCGGACACGCCTTTATCGATCGCCGCCTGTACCTGCCCGATGAATGGACGTCCGACCGGGAGCGGTGCCAGGCTGCCGGTATCCCCGACGAGATCGCCTTCGCCACCAAGCCCGAGTTGGCCATCGCCATGCTCGACCGCGCCCTCGCCGCCCAAGTCCCCTTCACCTGGGTCCTGGCCGATTCCGGCTACGGGCGCGATCCGCAGTTGCGCGCCTGGTGCCACACCCGGGCGGTGCCTTACGTACTGGGCGTCCCGGTCGGTCTCCCGCTGGACGGCCCGCCCGGCAAACCCCGCCATCCCGCCGTCAAACGCGCCGACGACCTGCTCCACTACGCCCGCGTCCGTGACCAGTGGGAACGCCGCTCGTGCGGCCACGGCGCCAAGGGCGAACGGCTCTACGA
>NZ_JBEXCW010000361.1:0-1067 GCF_040605435.1 Streptomyces sp. NPDC005574 | reverse complement strand
AGCGACACGCGACGGCCCCATCCCCAACCATCAGGGACAAAAGGGGCGAACCGACCAACCGGTCAGCAGCTCACAACCCCTGACGAATCGAGGTCGATAGTAGGCAACAGATCGATCATAGAGACGCAACAGAGTGCTGCGATCAGATATGAATTCCTCGTCGTACCGTGTTGGCTGCGGGGATCCTATGATCTTCCTTGCGGGGAGCCGTTCTTCGATTCTTTGGTCGGCCTCAACGCACGCACTTGGTTCTGGCTGCGATCCCATGTGAGCAAGGATTTGGAGTTGTTTAGAAGCTCCGCGTTCAACGAGCACCCCGGGAAGGTGTTCCGCGTCCACGATCTGCACGAACACCTCGGCCTGTCCAGCGGCGAGCCCTCGATCAACGTCACCCGCTCCCGCCTGGGACGACTCGTCCGCCAGGGATTCCTCGAGCAACCCGGACGTGGCCGCTATCAGAAACGGACTTAACGCCCTCTTAAATCGCAACGCGAGGCACTGGGCGGCCCCGGCCTGCCGCACCCACTGCTGCAACTGCCTGCGCTCAGCATCGTCGAGGATCAGGTCGACCTTCGGCCGGCCGATCCGGCCGGCGTCCTCAAGCCCGGCCATCCGCTCTGCGGCGAAAGCCCGACGCCACCTGCCGACCGTCTTGGCCCGGACACCGACGATCCGTGCGACACCCGCGTTTGACATGCCGTCAGCACACGCCAGGACGATGCTGGCCTTCTCTGCCGAGCGCCGGTGCGGCATTCTCGCCCGGCACACCAACTCGGCACGCTCCGCCTCGGGCAACGTGACCGCCACACAGAAGACCCCGAATGCGACATGACAGCTGACAGGGTTCCTGCTGCCCGCGTACTCACCGGACCTGAACCCCGTTGAGTGGGTATGGGCCCACGTCAAGCGCAGCATGGCCAACCGTGGTCTCCCTTTCGCGAAAGACTGGGCCGCCCGGCGCAGGATCTCCCGCTCCAGCCTCGATTCGTCAGGGGTTGTGAGCTGCTGACCGGTTGGTCGGTTCGCCCCTTTTGTCCCTGATGGTTGGGGATGGGGCCGTCGCGTGT
>NZ_JBEXCW010000360.1:0-1072 GCF_040605435.1 Streptomyces sp. NPDC005574 | reverse complement strand
CGCCACGCCAGCCCGCGTGTCACTCACCAAGGCCGCGTAACATCAACCCCACGGAACCCCTCGTCGAGCTTTTCCACCGCCCCGAGGACGCGACCTCTCTCAGCGGCCCAGGACGCAGCCAACTTCGCCCTGACTCAGTGGAGCCGCCTTGACCCCGGGCTGAAGGTCGTCGGCGCGGCCGAGCTGGACGTCTCGGTCAGGGACCGCGGCCTGGCCCAGGAACATGCCCATCGGCAACAGACAGCAGACCTTGAACACGGTGAGGAACTGCACCGCCTGGCCCATCTGCAGCGAGTGCTCGCCGATCCGGATCTGCGCCGGGTGTGGTGGGTTGCCCGGTTTCCCGATCGCTTCAACGACCTTGATGGGCTGACAAATGCGCTGAAAGGACTGCCCGTCCCGCAGGAGGCCCAAGACGACGATCTCCGCGGTGACATCCGGCACTTCACGGACCAGCTCGTCACCGCCCTGCACACCCCGCAGCAGCGCGAGGTCTTCCTCCAGGCACTCATCCAGACCCTGCAGGCCCTCGGCCACCACGACCTGGCAACCGCACCCGCCCTCCGGCACAGCCCTCACGATCCCGGGAGCACACCGGCATGAAACTCCACAACGCACGCTGGCTCTTGGCACCGGTGCGACAGCTGCGCACCCGACAGCTCATGGCCCGACACGGGCCCACCCTGCTGTATGACACTGCCTGGGCCCTGATTACGCTACACAGCGCGCCCGACGAAACCGCCCTCTTACGCGCCTGGGTCCGCGAAAATCCCGGCACAGCGCCGGGCGTCCACTACGACCACTGGCACGCACTGAGCGAAGCGGAACAACGTCGCCGCCGCAGGTGGCTGCGACGCCACGGACACTCCCCCATCCAGCTTTTGCGACTCGACGCCAGCCTCATCCACAGCTTGGGCCTCTACGTCCTCGACTGGGGACACCCGCCAGGCTCTGCCGGACAGCACAGCGCGACGTTTGGTGGCGTCCGATCCGCGGTGTAAAAGACGACGAGCGTAGGTTTCGTACTGAACCGTCCAAAGTTCGTACGAAGGAGTCCCACGCTCGTGTCTTC
>NZ_JBEXCW010000359.1:0-1073 GCF_040605435.1 Streptomyces sp. NPDC005574 | reverse complement strand
GGCCCCTGATCACTGCGGGCCACCCGGTCCGGCCGTCAGTCCCGTCGCCGTCCTGCAACAACCCTGGCTTCGGAACTCCACCGCCGCACCGCCATACACAACTGCTCCTGCACCTTCAACTGCGGTACTACTGCCCGGCAGTTCATTCCTGCCGGGCCCTTCTCGATCTCGGCTACGAGAGAAACCATAACCACACCACCGCCCAATGTCTACTTCAGCCGACACAGATTTTCGTGCACTCGGCCACGAGATAGTCGACCTCGAAAAGAGCCGGGCTGGCGCCGGGGACCGGTATGCCGAGACGGAGCCCGGGTGACAGGCTGGAGGCAAGTGGATGCCGCTGTGGGTCGAGGAGATCTCCGACCAGCCGACCGAGGGCCGCCCATGAGGGCCCGCCGCACCCGGTGGCGGTCGCCCACCAGCAGGGTGAGGTGGCTCCGAGCCTGGCGACGAGGTGACTCCGAGCCTGCCGGCCAGCGCGCCAGACGGGCCGAAACGCCCCACGGCGCGCGCCGACCGCGGCGTGTTGGCGCCGACCGGACGGTGGTCCTTCGAGGTGGACGCGACTGGAGCTTGGATATCGGGTTCAGACTCCCGTGTGGACGTGCGCGGCCCAGCGGGTGGGGGTGGCGGGGTAGCGGTCGCGGAGGTCCCTGAGGGCGTCGGTCAGGGCGTGGGCGCCGGGCAGGCCGGCGGCGCGGCGGGCGTGGAAGGCCTCGGCCACCGCCTGGGCCGCCGCGTCGGTGACCGGCCACAGGGTGCCGACGACCTGGCGGTAGCCGCAGAGCTGGAAGGCCGCGGTGATGTGCACGAACTCGTCGGCGAGCCGGTGGGCGGTGACGCTGGTGCTGCACGCGGACAGGTAGGCCAGCTCGGCTTGGCGCAGGCGGAGGTCCGCGAGCGCGGCGACGGTCAGCGGACGTTCGCGGTGATCGGTGAGCAGGAGCCGGCTGCTGGAGGGGTCGAGGGGGTCGGTCAGGCCGTGGCAGACGAAGTGCGCGGTGCCGTGCCGGGGCAGGGCGTCGAGCACGGACCGCGCGGTGGCGGCCGGGCCGGTGAGTACGGTGACGGGC
>NZ_JBEXCW010000358.1:0-1078 GCF_040605435.1 Streptomyces sp. NPDC005574 | reverse complement strand
AGAGATCTACCGACTCCTCATCCCCACCACGAAGCCCAGCGGACCGGCGACCCCCGCCCCAACCGGACCTTGACATCCATAGGGGCATCAACACCCCTCGAACAACCCGGACGCGGCCACTACCAGAAACGGACTTAACGCCCTCTGAGAGAAAATACGGATGAAACAGTGGCTGCTATTTTGCTAGCCTCTGAAGAAATCAAGACAATGTCGACGAATGCTATTCGATGACCCAATTTTCCCACCACAGCTTCTACCAGAAGATCTTCCCCTCCTACAGGACGCTTGAAACTGGTGGACTGCTGGATGGTAGCCATGGGAATATATCCTTTGCATGCCGCTGATATTGCAACAACCGCTGCCGTATCAGCAGCAGTCATCATCACTGCTCCAGAGATGATCTCACCTTCCCGGGCAAGACGATTTGACCACGGCAAACGCAGAATCACCTTATGTTCACTGCACTTCTCGACGAGTAGCCCCAGATCCAGCACCCAGCTCGGCATTTTGGACGTCAAGATAACCTCCGCTTCAGCTGAGCTAAGCGACGGAAGCAGCTCAATTGAAGCCAGCTCTCGCGATTTTTTATCGTCTCCGTATTTACGGGCTATCATGCCTGCACTTTCTGCTGCGGCGCTGTTGACCAGGCGACTATAAGAACCATTTTTCAAGCTCCTAGAGAAGCATCTCATGCGGTAGCATGCATAGGCAGCTACTACTCAATCAAAAACTTGCCTCACTGGCAATTTATCATTCCTTGTCCTGATGGCTGCGGCAATTGACGTCATTCGATTCAGGCTGCACTGACCCTACGAGGATCCCCGGGCCTCCAGACGGGCACTGCCTCGTTCGGCGGGTGCCCGAGCCTGCACTATGTTCCATAGCCCGTGCGTTCCATCGGATACCGTGACCAGCAGTTATGGGACAACCCTTAGCTTGATCTTTAACGTCCGTCGTCGAATGGCGGGTCGAACTTGATCACTCGGTTCGGCCTCGATTCGTCAGGGGTTGTGAGCTGCTGACCGGTTGGTCGGTTCGCCCCTTTTGTCCCTGATGGTTGGGGATGGGGCCGTCGCGT
>NZ_JBEXCW010000357.1:0-1079 GCF_040605435.1 Streptomyces sp. NPDC005574 | reverse complement strand
TCGCCACTGGAGTTCGAACAGCAGCATCAGAGCCCGGTTACACTCTCCCTCACGGCATGAAACCCCTGTGTCCACACTCCGGGGGTCACCTCAAGCCCTCAGCGGCCTGGCGGCGTGCGCGGCGCTGCTGGGCGACCTGACCGCGGCCCAAAGGGCGCTGGTTGAACAACGCACTCTCCCGTTGCTGGCTCCCGCATTCCTGTCAGCGGGGGAGAAGCGTCTGGGCGAGGCATGGAGGTCGGCAACGCGCGGTCGGCTTACCGAGGCATGTGATCTGCTTACCCAGGCCGCCCGATCGGCCCGGGAAACGGGCCATCTCACCGGTGAGGCGCTCTTGCTTACGGATGTGGCCCGGCTAGGCGGTGCCAAGGACGTCGCGGATCGGCTAGGCGAGCTCGCTAGCGCGTCTGACAGTGTATTCGTCTTTGCCCGTGCCGGCCTGGCCGCCGGCCTGGCCGGCAACGATCCCGACCAACTCATCGCGGCCGCGCGGGGGCTGGAGGCGATCGGCGCGGACCTGCTAGCCGCCGAGGCCGCCGCCGCCGCCGCAATCTACCGCCGGACTGGTCAGATCCGCCAAGCCACCGCAGCTTCCCGACGCGCGCAAGCCAGCGTCGCCCATTGCGATGGCGCGCGCACTCCGCTGCTAGCAGACCTCGAGGCTGGCGTCACGCTCACCCCTCGGGAGCGCGAGATCGCGCTGCTCGTCGCGGATAGCACTGCGAGCAAGGACATAGCCACTACCCTGCATCTGTCTGTGCGCACCGTCGACAACCACCTCCAGCACGTTTACACCAAACTCGGCGTTACCACACGCCGACAACTCGCCGATGCCCTTGGCGTGGATACCAACCGCAACCCAGCACGCTAATCGACGCACCAGGTTGCCCTATGGAGCAGATCATGGACATGGCACACAGTGCATTCATCGTAACCAACGATGGGGTCCGCCTCCATTACCTGGAGGCTGGTGAGGGCCCAGACAGGCATTGTCAGGTTGAGCGGGAGCCCTCGCCGGTGGCATGATCATCTGTCTGGTCGGATCGCCGGGAGGGGCTGCTCGTGGACGCGGTGTCGTA
>NZ_JBEXCW010000356.1:0-1080 GCF_040605435.1 Streptomyces sp. NPDC005574 | reverse complement strand
CGGAGATCAATCCTCCTGCACCCACCACTTCGCCATCGCCATCAGCAGTGGCACAACACTGCCCGCTCATACGCATGTTGAGTGGCTATCTACAGGCCCTCGATCTTCGCAACCAGCTCCGGCACTTCGCACGCGCAGAAGTCCAGCTTGACCACCTCGGTGCGCTGGTCCTTGGGCCGTTTCGGCGCCCCGTAGGCGTACCGGCTGAAGTGCTTGAGAGGGCGTTTGAAGTAGGCAGATTACCCTTGATGCCCTAGTAAGTTCCTCGCCAGGTGGGTGTCGTCTCGTCCGTTATGCGCCTGGCGAGGTTGTCGACCGAGGCGATGTGGATCATGGCTTCGGAGCTGGCGGTGAGGGTCTCGTAGTCGCGGGCGAGACGGCGGTGCATCATGATCCAACCGATACTCCGCTCGACGACCCAGCGCCTTTTCACGACGTGGAAACCGCGGATATCCGGGTCTCTGTTGACGACTTCGACATCGATTCCGAGGCGGGCGCCGTGCTCGACGACGGCGTTCTTGAAGCCGGTGTCGACCCAACTCTTCGTGATGGTCGGATACTTCTCCTTCGCCTGGTCGAGGAGGCGGATTCCCAGGGCGTTCTCCGACAGGCCGGCGGCGGTGACGGTCACGGCGAGGATGAGTCCGATCGTGTCGGTGAGAATGCCGCGCTTCCTTCCGACGATCTTCTTCGCCGCATCCGTCCCCTGGCTGGTCAGGGGCACGTTGCTGGAGGTCTTCACGCTCTGGGTATCGATCACGGAGGCGGTCGGCTCAGGCTTGCGTCCCTCCTTCACTCGGGCCAGTCCCGTCAGGTCGTAATTGAGCTGAGCGAAGATCCCTTCGTCCCGCCATGCGGCGTAGTAGGCATAGACGGTGCCATGGTTCGGGAAGTCGTGCGGGAGGTACTTCCAGGGGATTCCCGTGCGGTTCACATAGAGGATCGCGTTGAAGACGTCCCGTAAATCGACCTTGGCCGGCTGCCCAGTACTACAGCCTCAGATCTTGTGACTGCTGATCGTTGATGTCGTTGTCTGGTCATGCTGGTTGATGTGGCGCCTGAGCACGTTGACGTCTGGGC
>NZ_JBEXCW010000355.1:0-1090 GCF_040605435.1 Streptomyces sp. NPDC005574 | reverse complement strand
CTGTTGATCACCGCGGACGCCGGCGGGTCGAACAGCTACCGCTACCGGCTGTGGAAGACCGAGCTGGCCGCGTTCGCCGCCGAGGCCGGACTAACGGTGACGGTCTGTCACTTTCCTCCGGGTACTTCGAAATGGAACAAAATCGAGCACCGGCTGTTCTCCCACATCACCATGAATTGGCGCGGCCGTCCGCTGACCAGCCACGAGGTCGTCCTCAACACGATCGCCGCGACCACCACCCGGACCGGCCTACGCGTCGAGGCCGCTCTCGACGAGGGCTCCTACCCGACCGGCATCGCGATCAGCCGCGAACAGGTGCAAGCCCTGCCGATCACCGCGCATGCCGACCGCGGCCAGTGGAACTACAGCATCGCCCCGACCGGCGGCACTGCCCCCGCACCGCGCGCTGATGAACGTGCCAAGGCCCGCGCTCAAACCCTGCAGATGCTCGCCGACCCCCGCCTGACCGGCATGAACAGCGCCGAACTGGACGCACTGCAAGCCCAGCTGGCCAAGGTCCAGGCGGCAGCGGCCGAACAGCACCGCTATGTGCTCCGCAAAGGACGACGCGTCGCCACGACCGGCCGCAGCCGATCACTGCTGTCGGATGCGGACGAAGTCCTGCTCACCGTCGTCTACCTTCGTCAGGTCTGCCCGCAGAAGGTGCTGTGCGACCTCCTCAGTATCAACCCGGTCACCATCGGCCAGGCCATCAAGGCAACCCGGAAGCTGCTGGACGAACGGAAGATCAGCATCACACCCACCGTCGTGCGCTACTTCACCCGCGCTCAAGACCTCCGCGCCTGGGCCACCGGCGACGGCCCGGCCGAGCACGCTCCCGCGACGCTGACCCGCCAGAGCCTGACGGACCCGGAGTTGACCGGCATGAGCCGCGAGGCGCTGCACGCCCTGCTCGAAGAGTTGATCGTGCCCTACGCCGCCGCGATCGAAGAACGTCGCCACCGCCAGCGCGGCGGCAGCCGACGTCCGGGCAGAGCCGCGGCGGCGTCTTCCGGCAGAAGATCACCGACGGCGACCGGATCCTCGCCACGATTCTCTACCGCCGCCGTGTCTGCGGCCTCGACGTTCT
>NZ_JBEXCW010000354.1:0-1091 GCF_040605435.1 Streptomyces sp. NPDC005574 | reverse complement strand
TGACCTCCGCCGGGAACCGGAACCCCTTGTACGACACCGCCGCCCCGGCCTCCACAGCCACCCTCCCCACCCCCACCTGAACGATCTAAACGATCTAAACGATCTAAACGATCTAAACGATCATCCCACAGACCGACCGCGATCAAGTTGACAATGCCCACCAAGCGGCTCAAACTCCCGCATATCCGGCGGTCGTTGACCGATATCATCCCCACCGCGAAGGCCCAACGCTGGGATCCCGCCGAGGTCGTCCGCGTCCTTCTCGCCGAGGAAGCCGCCGGACGCGACCGCGCCAACCTGCACACCCGCCGCAAGCGGGCCGGATTCCCCACCGGCAAGACCTTCGGGGACTGGCATGAGACCAAATCATCCATACCCAGGGCCACTCAGGACGCCCTGAAGAGCCTGGAATGGGTCGGACGCCGGGAGAATTTTTGTATTTGTGGCCCAAGCGGTACTGGAAAGTCGCACTTCACGGAGGCTCTCGGGCAGACCGCCGTCGAAGCCGGCCTGACCGTCGCCTGGTTCACCATCAAGGACCTGGGCGCCCTGGTCCGCCGGCACCGCGCGGACGACTCCATCGCCCGAGCCCTCGCGAAGATCGTCCGCTCGGACCTGATCATCGTCGACGACATCGGACTGCTGCCCGTCTCCGAGGACGCCGCCGAGGGCTTCTACCGCCTGGTCGATGCCGCATATGAGAGGCGTTCGATCGCGGTTTCGAGCAACCTCCATCCGTCTGGATTCGACGAGATCATGCCCAAGACCCTGGCCACCGCGACCGTCGACCGCCTACTTCACCATGCTCACGTCACGGTTACTCAGGGTGATTCGTTCAGATTCACCGAGGCCACCACCGGCAAGGGAGTGAAGCCCTTCAGCTGACCCACACCACCCGAAGGCGGGGAGATATCTGGCCGCCACCGGGGAACTTCCATTGGCCGTCAGTGGGGAGAACTACCGGCCGCCTCTGGGGAGAACTACATGGCCGTTGACAGAGCAGCGCGTTCACGACCTCGCGCAGGTCGCAGGAGCCCGGGTCCCCGGTCGCTGACCGCGCCACCCGCTCCTGCTTCCACGCGGTGACCAGC
>NZ_JBEXCW010000353.1:0-1092 GCF_040605435.1 Streptomyces sp. NPDC005574 | reverse complement strand
ACCCGATAGCCTTCACCCAGAAGGTGCCCCTGCTCCTACGCCGGATACGACCTCAACACTCGCATCCTCGCAGGCCACGGGCACCTTCTGCTGATCCCGATCAGATCACCTCAGCCGCTGAATATCCGAGGTTGATCGCCCGGGTGCGGTCCGCGGCCAGTCCAAGCGGCGCGAGGTGAGAATCCGAAGGTTGATGGCGATCTCGTCGCCTCGGCGCATCAGCTGAAGGTCGCGGCGCATGCGCGCCTGGTCGGCAATGACGAGGGCTCCTTTGCGTCCGTCTTCCCGTCGCCCCGGTAAGAGCCGGAGGCGTGGTGGACGGTGCGGCCGGGGATGTAGAGAACATGCTGCTCGTGGCCAGTCAGCAGCGCGATCATCAGGGCGGCCCGCCAGCGTTGAGGCCGATCGCCCAGGTCACAGGCTTTCCTTCGCTAAGCGAAAGGACGTCGGCGATCACTGGAGCAGTGCAGTCTCCTCATTGGCCACCCGTCGCGACAGTTTCCGGCTACCGTCGGCGCCGATCACCACACAGTGATGCTCGGCCTTGCCCGCATCTCTCCAGCCTGAGGTTCCCCTGAGATGCGGAAGATGGTGACAGAGGGTCAGATGGTTCTCATGAGAGGAACATCGACCATGGCTGCTCCCAGGAAATACTCGTTGGAGTTGCGTGAGCGTGCGGTGCGGATGTACCGGGCCCCCGACCCGAAGCCGCAGATCAAGAAGCTGGCTGTTGATCTCGGTGTGCATCCCGAGCCCTGCGCGGCTGGATCCGGCAGGCCGAGGCGGATGCCGGCGAGCGCGACGACCGGCTCACCACGGACGAGCGGGCCGAGCTGGTGGCCCTGCGCGACGTCGAGGAGCTGATGCTGGAACGCGGCATCGAGGTGTCCTACGAGACCATCCACCAGTGACCCGCCGGTTCGGGCCGGCCTACGCCGCAGCGCTGCCCCGCCGGCAACCCCGGCCGGGCGACAAATGGCATCTCGACGAGGTCTTCGGGTGATCGTCACCGACAAGCTCCGCAGTTACGGCGCCGCCCACCGGCAGGTGATGCCCTCGGTCGAGCACCGCTCCCACAAGGGCCTGAACAAC
>NZ_JBEXCW010000352.1:0-1093 GCF_040605435.1 Streptomyces sp. NPDC005574 | reverse complement strand
TACGTCGCACGAGAGATCTACCGACTCCTCATCCCCACCACGAAGCCCAGCGGACCGGCGACCCCCGCCCCAACCGCACCTTGACATCCATAGGGCCCCAACCGCACCTTGACATCCATAGGGGCATCAGCACCTCTCGAGATGACCATCCGCTTCACCATCTGGGAACACAGCACCCAGACCATCAGCCTGCCCGCCGGAACCTGACCCAAAGACGGCCACCCGCCCCCACCACGCTCCAAAAAATCACGCTCTCGTTACGTACCTGCGGCGTTGTCGCACGATCGAGGGGCGGTCTCCGTGAGACCGCCCCCGTACGATCGAAGTCCATCTACACTCCCGCCACCCGGCGAAAAGACCAGGTCAGACAGCGAAATCCTGCTGGAGTATTAGGGCGGCGCGCGTGGTCCTGATCCGACCAGCCAAAACTATCTGCGCAGAAGTGCGCACTACTGTAGAGTTAGTGCATGGATACCTATCCCATCACCGAGGCCCGGAATAAGCTCGGGTCCCTTGCCCGGCAGGTCAGCGCCGAGCAGAAGCAGGTCGCCCTAACCGACCGTGGCCAGACCATGGCCGTGCTGATCAGCCCGGCAGAGCTGGAAGAGCTGGAGTATCACCGCGTGACCGCGGAGTATCTGGCACGCAAGGAACGCGGCGAGACCGGTCCCGTCATCCCGCAGGATGAAGCCCGTCGCCGGATCTTCGGGGACGTTGCGTGAGCTATCGCGTGGTGTGGGAACCGTCTGCCCTGGCCGTCGCGGAGAAACACGCGGTGGGCGACCGTGAGGGTGTCCAGCAGGTTTTCGCAGCGGTTGATCTCCTGGCCGACAATCCCCGCCCCGTTGGCGCCTTCACTGTCGGAACCAGCAGCATCTACCGCATTCAGGTCGGCTTCTACCGAGTCCAGTACGAGATCGACGAACAGACGGTCACCGTGACTGTTTTCCATCTCGGCCGAGCCTGATCCGATGGCGCTCTCAGCGTCCCGATGACCGGCTGAGGTGACCCCTGCGATGTGGACACACCTGACAATGGATCTTGGTGATCCAGGAAGGTGAAGATCTACGTGGGACGGCCCTCGAAGTACAAC
>NZ_JBEXCW010000351.1:0-1109 GCF_040605435.1 Streptomyces sp. NPDC005574 | reverse complement strand
TTGATGTGTTCGAGGCCGAGGGGTGGGCAGCGGATTTCTGCGGTGGTGAAGCGTCCTGTGGGGGCGTCGAGTTGGACGACGACGCTTCGGCCGGCCCATCCGGTGACGGTGCCGGTGGCGCCGTGCAGGTAGAGGGGCCGGATCTGGTGGTTGAGCCGGACGCGGTCCCCGGGGGCGAAGGTGGCCAGGGCCTGGATGGTATGGCTGGCGGTGAGGTGGTGCTGCCGCTGGCTGATGGCGACGCTCAGCTGGGGCAGGTGGGCATCGAGAGCGCCGGTGGCGATGAGTCCGATCAGGGTCTCGAGCTGGCCCGGGCGGAGCGTGTCGGGCCCTGTGTTGGTGTCGGATGCCGGTTCGATCGCTGCGGCGGGGTGGGCCGGTCGGGGCTGGGGGCGGCGGTTCTTCTTGCTCATGGTGGTCCAGCGTGCCGTATCCCGGTCCGGGCCTCAGGCCGGGAGGGGCGGGAGCCAGGGGTTCCCGGCGAAGAGGTCGCGCAGGACGGTCATGGGATTGAGGCCGTGCTTGCGGGCGGTGGACAGGTAGGAGCGCACGAGGAGCCAGCGGTTGGCGCCGTCGAGGGTGCGCCAGCCGCCGGAGACCTTCATCTGGACCTTGGCCATGCGGATGTCCTGCTCGGCCTGGTTGTTGGTGAACGGCACCGTCAGGTCGTGCAGGAAGCGCAGGATGTCGTCCCGCCTGCGGTGGAGCCGGTCGGCGAGCTGCCGGGCGAAGGTCCTCTTCCGGCCGGGTGGCGGGTCGGGGTTGGCCGCGCGTCCGCAGCGCACGGCGTGGTCGAACCGTTCTTCCAGGGCGTGGATCTCGTCGCGGGTCAGGGCTGTCCGGCCTGCCTGGCGGGCGGCGTGGGCGGCGTTGTTTCCGGCGCTGAGGGCGTCGAAGGCGGCTTTCGCCCAGGTCTGGCCTGCCGGGTCGGCGTGGTGGACGCCGTCGAGGTCGCGCAGGATGTGCGCGTTGCACAGGGCCCGGGCGGTGCCGTACTTCAGGTAGGAGGAGAAGGCGTCGGTGACGACGGTGCCGGCGAAGTGGGGCAGGACCCCAGCGTCGGCCATCGCGGCCTTGCCGCGCTTGGGGTGGGCCTTGTACCAGGTCAG
>NZ_JBEXCW010000350.1:0-1110 GCF_040605435.1 Streptomyces sp. NPDC005574 | reverse complement strand
GGCAGGCCCGCTCCAGGGTCTCCTGGACCAGATCCTGCGCCGCCTCACGGTCACCCGTGAGGACGAGGGCACCCCGGAACAACGCGGCCGACCTCACGGCGACGAAAGCCTCAAAGTCCAACTCCACGGCTCCTGCCTTCCTGTCACCCCTCCTCGACGCGAACACCGCCCCATCTGCTGCACGACCGTACTGAGACCCGGGTCACAGGCACCGCGGGCCTTGACTCTTGATCCTGGACACACCAGACAGTGAGCGTTTTCAGAGTGGCCACCGATGGAGTGATGGAGTCGGTGTGCGCAACGCACGAGGCACCCGTGCCGTTGAGGGAGGTGTTCGACGTCTCAACTCATCAGCGCAGGTGCCTCGTTGGTCTCCTATCCTGCCGCACTCGACCTGCCCCATGCGCTGGTCGAGTGGGTCACCATACTCATCGTCACCCGTGAGGGTGACCGCCGCTGCAAGCTCCCGCCGCATCAACGCGCGCTCGTCGCTCTGGTGTACCTGCGCAAGCACGACACTCTGGCCCAGCTCGCCGCCGGCTTCGACATCTCGGTCGGCACCGCACACGCCTACACCACGGCGGTGATCGACCTCCTGGCCGCCCGGGCGCCCGGCCTGCTCAAGGTCCTTCGCGAGCACGAACCGGAGTACGTACTGCTCGACGGGACGCTCGCCGAGTGCGACCGCGTGGGCGACGGCCGGGCCGACTACTCGCACAAGCACCGTCGCCACGGCGTGAACGTGCAGGTCGTGACAGACCCGACCGGACAGGTGCTGTGGATCTCGCCCGCTTTGCCGGGCCGGTGCCACGACCTGACCGCGGCCCGCACCCACCGGATCATCCGGATCATCCGGATCTGCGAACGCCAAGGCGTCCCCGTCCTCGCCGACCGCGCCTACCAGGGCGCCGGACCCTGGGTCATCACCGGGCGCAGACGACCGCCCGGCGGCCAGCTGGCCCCGACACAGCGCACGATCAACCGGGCACTGGCCGCATCCCGGGCACCAGTCGAGCGCGGCATGGCACTGCTGAAGTCCTGGCGAATCTTCCGAAGGTCCCGGATCAGCCCCAACCGCATGACGTCAGTCGCCAAAGCCGTCCTCACCCT
>NZ_JBEXCW010000349.1:0-1138 GCF_040605435.1 Streptomyces sp. NPDC005574 | reverse complement strand
GCTATTGTGTTGTGAGGTCGTGGTTGAGGATCTTGGCGGCTTTGCTGAGGGAGCCGGGCATGAGGTGGCGGTAGATCTTGTAGGTGACCTCGATGGTTTTGTGTCCCATCCATTCGGCGACGTCGGTGATGGGGATGCCGTGGTTGAGGCAGTTCGAGGCGAAGAAGTGCCGGAAGCTGTAGACGACCATTCCCTCGGGGATGTCCGTCTGCCCGGCTTTCTTGATCCGCTTCCACTGGTTGGCGATGTGGTAGTGGGGAAAGGTGCGCGACGGGTCGCCGGGATGACGCAGCAGGTAGCCGTCGACGGTGCCGTGCTTGTCCGCGTACCACTCGATGGTCCGCCGTGTGCGGGCAGGCAGGGGCACGTCCCGGTATTCGTCGGGCCGGCGGTGCTTGAGCCGGTCGTACTGGCAGGTGGTCCGGTTGACCTGTTCGGTGATCCGGTAGACGTCGTCAGCGACGATGTTGTTGACGTTCACGGCGAAGGCCTCACCGTTGCGCATCCCGCATCCGCTCATCAGATCAGTGATGAGCGTGAAGCTGTCGTCGCCGGCGGAACGTATCTGCTGCAGCTGGGCGGGTGAGGGGATCACCACCCGCTTGGGGTCGTACTGCGGCGCCTTGATCCCGGCCACCGGATTGTCGTCGAACAACCCCAGCCGGTGCGCATCCAGCAGGATCGCCTTGAGCTTGTCGAACGCGTTGGACTGCGCCGCCAGTCCCACCCCGTTGCGCTCCATCGTCTGGATGAAACCCTCGACGACCTTGTGGTCGAAAGTCTCCATCCGACGGCTGCCCAGCTGCGGCAGCAGATGAATGTCCAGCAGCGACTCCAAGTGCCTCACCGACGCCGGCCCAAGATCACGCTGGGCGGCTTTCCACCCCGCCGCATACTCCCCGAACCGCATCGCCCCGTACTTCGCGACCCGCTCCGCCTTCACCTGACCCCGCGGAGCCGCCTTCTTCCCGTTGTAGATCTCCACCAACCGCTCGGCGGCCTGATCCTGCGTCGCGAACCCCGACTCCTCCCTCTGCCCCCCACCCGCCGCCCGGTAACGGATCTTGTAGAGATGAGGACACTTCGACCACCGCGACCGCGGATGCCCACACTCCTTAAAAAACGAACCCATCCCACG
>NZ_JBEXCW010000348.1:0-1146 GCF_040605435.1 Streptomyces sp. NPDC005574 | reverse complement strand
CTCCCCGGCCCACAACCTGACTTCAGCAAGGTCCCCACCCATAACCACACCAACGAACGAGCTGGCCAGCAGTCACGGCAAGCACCGTTGCAGTACTAGTCCCTTGGCCGCCCGGCACCGCTCGTGGCCCTGGTGCCGACAATGCACGGGCATCGCCCTCGATCTCGGCAGCGCCCGCACCCGAGTCTGGACGTCCGGGCGGCGCATGATCCTCGACGTGCCCACAGTGACCTTCCCGGGCACCGGTGCCATGTATCCCATTCAGCGCGGAGCGATCGTCGACACCCTCGGAACGGCCCGGATGCTGGACCGGTTGCTCGGCAACCGCCTGCCCCGCTTCGGCCGCCCTCTGCTCATCCTGACCGCCCCCGTCCTGGGCGGAGTCACTTACCGGGCCGAAGCCCGCACCGCAGTGGATGTCCTGCGCCCGCGCACCGTGCTGACCGTCCCCACCGCTCGCGCTGTGGCGATGGCCGCAGACGCCGACCTGACCCATCCCCTGCTCGTCGTCGACATCGGCGCACACCTCACCGAGGTCACGCTCCTCACCGACGGCGCGGTGACCGACGCCCGCCACACCGCCCTGGGCACCAGCGACCTGGACAGCCTCACCCCGCCCGCGCAGATCACCGACGCGGTCGTCGCCATGGTGACCGCCATGCTGGACCAGGACCACACCTCCCAGACGCTCGACGCCCTCCAACGGGGCGCGCTCCTCGCCGGCGGGGGCGCGCTACGACCCGACATCACCTACGGCCTCACCGGCCAGCTGCACGCCCCCGTCCAGCCCGTCCCCTCTCCCCACACCGCCGCAGTCCGCGGCGCAGCAAAGCTCCTCCAAGCCGCCCACGCCCACCCCTCCACCACCACGCAGCCTCGCTGACCCACCACCTCGGCAAGCGCCCAGCGATGCTGCCACGCTCATACGGAAGGAGAGACACCGTGGCCCGCGCCACACCCCCGGCACACCCTCCCGAAGAACTCCCGCACAACCTGCTGTGGCGATGGCGACGCAACTCCCTGCGCCGTCGCACCGACCTTGCACAGGCGGGGGGAGCGTGTCTGAAAGATCGTGTAAGTCCGTGATGTGGAAGTCTGGCCCGGGGCTCGGCCTCGGGCTCTCGGGCCGGGCGGATCGGACGAGTC
>NZ_JBEXCW010000347.1:0-1163 GCF_040605435.1 Streptomyces sp. NPDC005574 | reverse complement strand
CGGCTGGCGGCGGCGTTGACGCCGGAGGTGGACGCGGTGCTGGCGCGGTATCCGCTGCGTGAGTACGTGAGCGCGTCGGCGTCGCGGGAGTTGCTGGTGGAGCGGGAGCGGGCGTTGTACGGCGCCTGGTACGAGTTCTTCCCGCGTTCGGAGGGCACCGCGGAGCAGCCGCACGGCACGTTCCGTACCGCGGCCCGCAGGCTGCCGGCGATCGCCGGGATGGGTTTCGACGTCGTGTATCTGCCGCCGGTCCACCCGATCGGCACGACGTTCCGCAAGGGCCGCAACAACACCCTGTCCGCGTCGGCGGAGGATGTCGGGGTGCCGTGGGCGATCGGTTCGCCGGAGGGCGGCCACGACGCGGTGCACCCGCGGTTGGGCACGATCGAGGACTTCGACTGGTTCGTCGGGCAGGCCCGCGGGCTGGGGCTGGAGATCGCCCTGGACTTCGCGCTGCAGTGCTCCCCGGACCATCCGTGGGTGCTCAAGCATCCGGAGTGGTTCCACCACCGGGCCGACGGCACGATCGCCTACGCGGAGAACCCGCCGAAGAAGTACCAGGACATCTACCCCATCGCCTTCGACGCCGACATGGACGGCCTGGTCGCGGAGACCGTGCGGGTGCTGCGGTACTGGATGGAGCACGGGGTGCGGATCTTCCGGGTCGACAACCCGCACACCAAACCGGTGGTGTTCTGGGAGCGGGTGATCGCCGAGATCAACGGCGCCGACCCGGACGTCATCTTCCTGGCCGAGGCGTTCACCCGGCCCGCGATGATGCACACCCTCGCGCAGATCGGCTTCCAGCAGTCGTACACCTACTTCACCTGGCGCACCACCAAGCAGGAACTCACCGACTACCTGAGCGACCTGTCGGGGGAGTCGGCCGCCTACATGCGGCCCAACTTCTTCGTCAACACCCCCGACATCCTGCACGCCTACCTCCAGCACGGCGGCCGGCCCGCCTTCGAGGTCCGCGCCGTGCTGGCCGCGACCCTCTCCCCCACCTGGGGCATCTACAGCGGCTACGAACTGTGTGAGAACGCGCCCCTGCGCGAGGGCGGCGAGGAGTACCTCGACTCCGAGAAGTACCAGCTCAGGCACCGCGACTGGGACGCCGCCGAACGCGCCGGCCGCACCATCACCCCCCTCATCACCCGGCT
>NZ_JBEXCW010000346.1:0-1172 GCF_040605435.1 Streptomyces sp. NPDC005574 | reverse complement strand
GACACGCGACGGCCCCATCCCCAACCATCAGGGACAAAAGGGGCGAACCGACCAACCGGTCAGCAGCTCACAACCCCTGACGAATCGAGGCCAACGTCACTGACAGGCCGCCAACTCTGGGCTCGAGAACCTCGTATTGTGCTGCACGGCTTTTGATGGCGGGCCCCGGCGGAAGCTCCTCCTGCCATTGCGGCGGCTCGCTGGCGGGGCGAGGTCGGGCTCATGCTGGCATACATGATCAGTGCGTCGATCATGGTATATGCGACGTCCCGTAAAGGCGGCCGGAGAGTCAGCATCCGTTCCTGCGGCCGGGACAGGATTCTCGGTACCGCCTACAGCGATCATGATCTGGTAGAGGGGATCGAGGATCTCGAGGGCGTTCCGGACGATCCCCGGTGGACCGAATAGCGCAGGGTTGGAACACCGACTCTTCACCAGTGGCCTGAGCCGTGACAGTGTTTCCCGCCCGAGCGTCGGGCGGATGTTCAATCCAGCGGCAGCAGCAACCTTTGAAATGCCCAGGATTACTCTGCCGTCCCCGTATGTTCAGGCTTTTTGTGCGAGCGCGTGGTGGGGGTTCGGGTGGTTTTGTGCGTGGCATCTCGGATCTTTCGGCAGGGGTGGGGGATGCTGTGCCATCAGCAACGTCGGGAAGGGAAGAGATTAGGTGACGGTCGCGGTGGTTGGTACAAGTGTGGGGGTGCGCCGGTTCAGCAGCGTGGACCGGACGGCGGTGCTGGAACTTATCCGGGGGGATCGGTTGCCCGGGCGTCCAGCTGTCACTGCGGCCGTACTCGACCAGGCTCTGGAGCAGGAAGTGCTGCTCTGCGAGGTGCTGGTCTCCACGGCCGGTGACGTGCTGGGCGCGGTGGGATGGACTATCCATGGCGCGGATGGTGCCGGGGTTGTGATGTGGCTGCACTGCCAGGACGACGAGCAGAATCTCGCCGAAGTTCTGATCCGGCACGTGCTGGGGCAGTTCGGGCGGCGGCCGGTGCACGCCTTCACCGAACCAACGGTGCTGACGCCGATCGGGCTGCCGGTACGCAACCGTCCCGGCACCCGCCGGGCCTTGGAAGGGTGGCGTCCGATCCGCGGTGTAAAAGACGACGAGCGTAGGTTTCGTACTGAACCGTCCAAAGTTCGTACGAAGGAGTCCCACGCTCGTGTCT
>NZ_JBEXCW010000345.1:0-1180 GCF_040605435.1 Streptomyces sp. NPDC005574 | reverse complement strand
GACCCCACGAGAGGCCCACGACGAGTACCTAAATCAACAGCTCGCCGCATGAATTAGCCAATAAGCACCTGTCCGGAAAACGCGGGGCCCCTCAACCATCGTGCTCCACCAATTGACACCCAACCCGGTCTAACTCATGACCATTGGGGCAGCCCAGGCTCATCGACCCACCACCTCCACCGCGCAACACCACGAGAGCATGACCAGCCGTCAGCTGAATTGAGTATCGATTACCTAAGGCGAGTCGGTTTGCGATTCGTGCTTCAACTGTGGGCCGGACGTCACAAGACCTGTGATCATTCCTTTTCTCATATCGGTGGGGGAGGCGAGGACTGAGCAGCACCCAGCTACAACTGAGGAAGGCGCGCCTTCTGATCGCTGCCGAACCCTCCAAGAACACATTGCAGACGCCAACTTTCGCACTCGACATAATCCGCGCATCAGAAAGATGATTTGAAATAAAATGACAACTAATGCAAGAGTAGCCCTTGTGAGCCCGAAATGCAATGCAATATACTTTCGCCCTTTGTGTCGAGCGGACGAGGGGCTAATTCTTCAAGCGGCCAACCATCTTTCACCAAAGAGCCTTTACTTGAGATTCTGTGTCGGTACTCCAAGAATACCCGATCATTACATTTCACTACTCAACTCAATTATTTCTGGGAGCGGGGTCGTGGTTGGGGCTTTTCTGGCAGGCGGAAGCCTTGTCGGCTGGGCGGAGCTAGTCAATACCAGCTCGCAAAAGGCTGATATGGGGATTCTTGTGGTTGACCCTTGGCAGGGGCAAGGTATTGGCGGGCAGTTGCTGGAAAATGTCATGGAGACAGCTGCACGGCAAGGTATGGAAACCGTGACTGCAGACGTGCTGCAAGAGAATGAGCGAGCTATTCGCCTGTTGGTTTCGCGGAAGGGAATTGCGCGACATAAATCGGAAGGGTTGATCAATTTCCATATTTCGGTGGGCCAATGAGGTTTCGAAAGGCTGGCCGCCCTCACGGTGTGCAGACTCGGAATTAACATCATCGCTGGTATCAATAAACGAACGGCCGAGCAAGCCACACCAGCTGCATTCTACCGTAAGCATTCAGAAGGCATTGTCAGGTTGGGCGAGCGTTCGGGGTTGTGAGCCGGTTCGGGACGTGTCTGGCCGTGGTGGTGACGGTGGTTCAGGCCGTGGTGG
>NZ_JBEXCW010000344.1:0-1201 GCF_040605435.1 Streptomyces sp. NPDC005574 | reverse complement strand
AGTGCGGTGACGCGGGCGCCGACGAATCCGGAGATGCCGCCGGTGATGAGTATGCGATGTGCTGCCATGTGGTCTTCCTTCTTCTGTCGGCGCAGCCCTGCTAGCTGAGCGGGTTGCTCGTGTCTTGCAGGTGCTATCGGTTCCTGCGGGTGCGGGTGCGGGTGCGGGTGCGGGTGCGGGTGCGGGTGCGGGTTGTGCAAGTCCTTCTGGCGCTGCGGGTCTTACGGATTCTTGGTGGCTCCTGTGTGCTTGAGTCCTTGTATTTCGATGGGTTGGATGGGTGTGCAGGCCTACTGGGTTGTGCGCGTCCTGCGGGTTATGCGGGGTGCTGACGGTCGCATTCGGTGGGGCGGGTCTGGCAGGTTTTGCGGGTGCTTGCCAGGGGGTGGGTGAGTGTTCATCGGCCGTTCATGTGTGAGGTCGTCAGGTGCAACTGGTGGGCGGCCTGAGTTGGAGTCACTCCGTAGCCGGCCTGCGTCCCGGGCCTCCACGCCCGGGCCTTTGTGGGGCCTCGTATTCTCGACGCGCTCCTGGATGCCAGGGTGCGGGCCGGGGGAGTCTCCGACTGTGAATGCCGGTTGGCTGCGGGGCGGCTGGCTGGCGCTGTGGGGCGAGGTGGTCACCGCGGCGTGTGCTGGACGGGGGGCCGTGCCGGGGGCGGCGGTCACGGCCCCGATGCTGCGCTCGCCGGGGCTGGGGCCTCCACGGCCCCCAGGCTGCGGGCCCCACGGGTCGTCACGCCGCGGCGCCTTGAACTCGACGCACCGACGCACCGACGTTCCGACGGCTTGAGGCCTTGGGCTCGATGGCCGCGGCGCGCTGAGTTCCGTACTCCCGTGGCCCACGTTCTTGCTCCGCGCGTCTTGGGCGTGCGGTCCGGTGCCGTGGGCTCCGTACTCGCGTGGTCCGCGTTCCCAGGTCCCGCGCGCTTTGGGCCAGCGGCCCGATGTCTGGGCTCCGTGCTCCCGCGGCCCCGCGCGTCCTTGCCCCCGCGAGCCTGGGCCTGCGGCCTGGTGTCCTGATCTATGTGGCCCCCATGTCTGTGCCTGGTGGTGTGGGGGTCGTTTTTGGTCGTGTGTGTCAGGTTGGTGGCGGGCCGCCGCCCTGGGTGGGGGCAGGGTTGTGGGGTGGAGGTGGGTGGGGGGTGGGGTTCAGGCCAAGTGTTTGCCTTCGTGATGGTGGGGGTGTGTTTGCGGGTAGT
>NZ_JBEXCW010000343.1:0-1209 GCF_040605435.1 Streptomyces sp. NPDC005574 | reverse complement strand
CCACGGCAGGCTGAACCATAGGCCGCCATCCGGCCCCACCACGACCTAACACACCCTCAACGACCCGCTGCCCCAACAAGTTGACAACGCCCGTGTCAGACCCACTGAAGATCTCGACCTGCTCACCGGTCGGCGCTGCCGGGCGGTACGACCCATTCGGTGGGTTGGCCGGTGAGAGAGGCGATCATGTCGAAGTCGCCGTCGTAGTGGAGGACTGTCCGCCGGTGCAGTTCTGCCGTGGCGGCGATCAGTAGGTCGGGGAGGGACAGTGCGCGGTGGAAGCCTGCGTTGAGAGCGTGGCGCTGGACTTCCAGGGCGCGGGCGAAGGTGTGGTCGTCGACGCGGAGGTAGTCGAAGGCGTGGAGCCAGGTGCTGATCCGGGTCGCTTCTGAGCTGTCCCGTGCGGAGTGGATCATCTCGTACTCGGTGGGCTGGCACACCGCGAGGAGGTAGCGCTCGTGCAGCGGCTTGAGTACTACCTTGACGTTCGGTTTCGTCCAGCGGGCGAGGGCGGACTTGTCGATCAGGTAGCGGTCCTGCATCAGGCAGCCCGGCCTCCGTCGAGGTCGCCGTTGTGCTTGAGGGAGCCGTCTGCCTTGCGGGGGCCGGTGTTCTCCACGATCTCGCTGAAGTCCAGCTCACCGGCCTCGATGGCGTCGAAGCCCTCCT
This sequence comes from Streptomyces sp. NPDC005574, assembly GCF_040605435.1. Classification (NCBI taxonomy): domain Bacteria; kingdom Bacillati; phylum Actinomycetota; class Actinomycetes; order Kitasatosporales; family Streptomycetaceae; genus Streptomyces; species Streptomyces sp. NPDC005574. The sequence goes on along the minus strand of NZ_JBEXCW010000343.1, from coordinate 540 downwards.
GCCGAAGGTGCCTCTTGACGGCATCCTCCATAGCGAGGCGGACAGCTTTGGCCTTGGTCTTGGTGCCGAAGATGCGCATGGCCTCGGTGACCATGTCTTCGTCGAGGTCGATGACGGTTCTGGCCATGTGGATGGTCCCTTCGCGAATGCTTCTGCCATGAAAACGATAGCATCGATCGGCGGCAGTAGATATCGTTTTGATTGAGGCTGTCGTGCTGGATGGGGACTTCGGCACCGGTTGCGTGGTGTTGCCCCTTGTGAGAGGCGGGCAGTCGCCCTCATGGCAGGCTCTGCTCACGTTGTCGGGGGTGGTGTTGATGCCCCTATGGATGTCAAGGTGCGGTTGGGGCGGGGGTCGCCGGTCCGCTGGGCTTCGTGGTGGGGATGAGGAGTCGGTAGATCTCTCGTGCGACGTAGCGTTTGAGGCATCGGATGATCTCCCGATGGTCGCGTCCTCGGGGCGGTGGAAAAGCTCGACGAGGGGTTCCGTGGGGTTGATGTTACGCGGCCTTGGTGAGTGACACGCGGGCTGGCGTGGCG
>NZ_JBEXCW010000342.1:0-1216 GCF_040605435.1 Streptomyces sp. NPDC005574 | reverse complement strand
CCCTCGACCCCACCGGCCGCGGCCGCCAGCGCTGGAACAACCGCTGGAAGTCCGCCCTCAACGAGTTCGACGTCCTCTTCGACGGCCGCCTTACCTCCGGACGAGTGTGAGCCGATCAGCCCACCGACAAACCTGTAGGCCAAACAGACGAACCACACCTAATTCCTGATAGACCCGTCCAACGAGGTGGTGTCGCCTAGGGATTTCCCCCTACGGCCCGGTGCACTCATGCAGTAGGGAACGCCGCAGCCGGGAGCGTTCCCCATCTCCGGGCGTCAGCTCTGCGTGACGGTGAGCGTGCGCTGGTCGAGGTCCAGGTGGACCGTGCCGCCGTTCTGTTCGCGCAGCTGGCGCCAGACGGTGTAGCCGGTGAGGATGGCATGCCCCCATTCCGCGGCGCGGCAGATGCTGACCTCCAGGTGGGCTGTCATGTGGCCGATGGTGGCGAGGAGTTCCTGGTCGATGTGTTTGATGTCGGCGAGGAAGCGGTGGCGGGCGGCGTAGGAGAAGACCAGCGCCGAGATGCCTTCCTCGATGGCGATGGCGATGGCGATGGCGATGGCGATGGCGCGGCCGCCGTCTTCGGCTTCGTCGGCGCGGGGATCGCTCTTGCGTTTACGGCCCAGCAGGAAGCGGGTGACGGGGGACCAGCCCAGCACGGTGGCGTGGGCGAGATGGAAGATGTCGTGGAAGCGGTAGCCGTCCTCGACGTGGGAGGCGCTGGTGAGCGGATCGCCGGCGGGGGTTCCGTCTTGGCGGGTGAGGATGATGACGGTGCGGCCGTCGTCGGTCCTGGTGGGCGTGAAGGTCAGTGAGGTCTGCCGGGGCAGTTGCTCGTGGGCGGGAAAGTCTGCGTCGAAGGGGGCGTGCTCGTCGCGGGGAGTGGGGCGCCAGCGGTCCTTGGTCTTTACCAGGTTGGCCGCGGCCACATCGTCGAGGTCGAGTCCGAAGCGGTGGGCGAGAGCGGCGACGTACCACAGGACGTCGCCGAGCTCTTCACGTAACTGGTGCTTGCCTGCTCGAAGGCTGGTCCGTCACGCGCCACTGGGCGAAATGACGAGACGGCATCCGCTGCACCATAGTGCGGCGCGGACTACGCCCCAACTGCGCCCACGGCAAAGGCTATTGTGTTGTGAGGTCGTGGTTGAGGATCTTGGCGGCTTTGCTGAGGGAGCCGGGCATGAGGTGGCGGTAGATCTTGTAGGTGACCTCGATG
>NZ_JBEXCW010000341.1:0-1238 GCF_040605435.1 Streptomyces sp. NPDC005574 | reverse complement strand
AGTGACCACTCTCGTGCGACCCCATGCCTCCATCAACACACCGAAGAACGAAGCAGCTTGACAAATCATTGCAAAACATAACTTTCTGGCATTGACGTACAGCCACACGCAGTGGGAGATGATCTCTATTGGGTACGGGTGGCCCTTATTATGACGGCCGCGTGCTCGCCACGCGCGATCCCCTCCCCAGCATGATCAACCTGAAAGATCATTTCACGCATCAGCCAACGTGACAGTGCCTCTCCACCGGGTACCGGTGACCCTTGTACGACGGCGGTGTGGACGGCACCCCCCTCCCGGCGCAGCAACCCGAAGATCATCTCAATCCAGCCAACGTGACAGGGTCCAATCACAGTGGCACACCACGTCGTAAGCTGGCCGGGGCGCCCGAAGGAGGACACGATGACGACCGCATGGGACGCGCTCCCGCCCTGGATGCTGCCCCCCCGGCCGAGTGGGTGGGAGGCCGACGACCTCGACAACGCACCCGATCTCCCCCGACACACCGAGCTGATCGATGGAGCGCTGATCTTTATGATGTCCCCGCAGCGGTCCTGGCACGCCCGCGTCGTCACCCGACTTACGACGGCACTGGACGATCAGGCTCCCGAGGGATTCGTGATCGACCGGGAAATGACGGTCAAGCTGAACGAAAAGAACCGGCCCGAGCCTGATGTCCTTGCTGTCACCGTCCCATACGACCCGAACCGTACGCGCTACTTCCCCGACCAGGTCGCTCTTGCCGTCGAAGTCGTCTCAGACGAGTCCTCCGATCGGGACCGGTCGCTGAAGCCGTTCAAGTACGCGCAGGCGGGTATCCCGCACTACTGGCGTATTGAGGAAGAGAATGGCCTCCCCGTTATCCACACGTACGAGTTGGACGATACCACCCGCGCGTACGTCGCCACTGGCATTAACCGCGATCGCATGAAGACAGCGGTCCCTTTTGGCATCGACATCGACCTGCCCCGTCTCGTCTGTTGATCAGGGGCAGTTCCTCGATTGAAGCTTCCCCTTGATCGTGGACATCTGGACCTGAGTTCCGCAGTTGAGGTGGCGCTCTAGTACGCGAATATGGGGTTTGACCTGCGGATATGCTGGAGCACGCGCCGGATCGGCGTGTGTCTAGGCGAGGGTGTTCGTGCAGGTCAGTCCCCCTGATCCCTTCGGGTGCGCCTTGCCGGCGTGAAAACATGGCTGCGGCGCCTGCCCGCCGACGCCGGTAGCTCGTTGGGACG
>NZ_JBEXCW010000340.1:0-1240 GCF_040605435.1 Streptomyces sp. NPDC005574 | reverse complement strand
CGACATCGTCCCCGCCGAGCACCGACACCCCACCGCAGCCGACCTGCTCACCTCAGTCGGCACCGATAACCACCAGGTTGTTTCTTGACGGCTTCCATGTAGAACTACATGGCCGTTGACAGTAGCTGAGGGTTTTGAACCGAAGGCCGGGCTCGAAGTGGGGCGGCACGTGTGGGACAAGATCGCGAATGCACTGAAGCCTGTCCGCCGGCTGAGGGCGCGGCCACCAGCTGCTTCTTGAGTTCAGCGAGGAATGGGGCAGAAGTATCACGACACCTCGCTCCTTTATGTCCGTTTGAGTACAGCTTGCTCAGGGTTGCGTGGACGGGCGGGAGGAGGGTGGTCAGTGGAAGAACCCTCGGGACCCACCTCAGGGTCACGAACCAGACACCTGTTTCGGAAGTGATCGTCATGTATGCCACCGCTTACGACCGCCGCCTCACCGGCCAGTCCGGTGGCAGCACGACAGTCCCCCAGTCCGTCCCCGCAGCCGGCATGGGTGACCAGGTGGCGCGGATTCCCGCACCCCGTCGGCCCGCGGGCGATCACGGCCGGGACGTGACCCGAGCGCTGGAACACCGCCCCGAGGCAGCAAGCACGGCTCGGCACCTCGCCCAGGCAGTACTGGAGCAGTGGCACACGGGCGCCGAGGCCACCGATGCGGTGGTGCTGGTGGTCTCCGAACTGGTCACCAACGCTGTCGAGCACGCCCAGGGCCCTCTCGCCCTGCACCTGCACCGCGAAGCGGTCGGCAGCCGCGTCTGGGTCGGTGTCAGCGACGGCGGTCCCGCCGAGCAGGAAGGCCCCTGGACCGCTTCCTGCACCGAGGACGAGCACGGCCGCGGCCTGACCATCGTCGACATGCTCGCCGACGCCCACGGCACCCACTGCCACCCCCACGGCGGCACCACCCACTGGGCACGCCTGACCGCCGCCTGACCCCCCATGCTGCCGGCCCCGCCCGCTTCCTGACGACCGGGCCAGGGCCGGCCGGCCCGACCGCACGGGGGAGCCAGCGGCCGGGCCACCACAAAGGAGGGGCGGGACCCACCCCCCGGGTCCCGCCCCTCCATTGCCATGCGAAGAAATGGGGCGAGCAGGCTGTGCAGGGCGGTGATCTGCAGCCAGTAGCGCCGGGAGTGCCCTTACGGGCTGCCCCGCGATTGATCATGGGGCGTGTTGGCCTGGGGAGTTGGCTGGTGGGTGATTCAGCAGGTGGTCGTGCGGACGGGCACCAGTT
>NZ_JBEXCW010000339.1:0-1251 GCF_040605435.1 Streptomyces sp. NPDC005574 | reverse complement strand
TCATCGACGTCTTCTCCCGCATGGTCGTCGGCTGGCAGGTCGCCACCAGCCTCTACACCGACCTCGCCCTCGACGCCCTCGAGATGGCGATCTGGCGCCGCCGGCACACCGGCACCGACCTCACCGGCCTCACCCACCACTCGGACCGCGGAGTCCAATACCGCGCTCTGCGCTACACCGAACGCCTGGAACAGGAAGCCGCAGTCGCCTCCGTCGGCTCCAAGGGAGACAGTTACGACAACGCCCTCGCCGAGGCATTCAACAGCCTGTTCAAGGCCGAGCTGATCCGCAACAAGGGCCCATGGACCGGCATCAACGACGTCGAGATCGCCGTCGCCGAGTACATCGACTGGTTCAACCAGCGCCGCCTCCACGGCGAACTCGGACACCTCCCACCCGCCGAGTACGAGGCACTCCACGCAGCAACCCCAGCACCAGAAACCGTCCTGGAAACCAGCTAACCCACCGTCCACCAAACCCGGGGCTTGACATGGCAGCGGCGATGGGAGCCTTCCACTCGCTGTGGGAGGAGGTGGCCGAGGACGACGTCGTGTGGGTGGACGAGCATGTAGGCCACGGCAATTTCCGGACCTGGGCGAAGCTCACCTCGCACCTGACCGCCGAGATCTACGGCAAGAGCCGTGCGGTAGTGGACCGCCGGATGCTGGAGCGGGCCTGCGCACGGCTGATCGGGCCGCTGTGACCGGCGCTTCCGAGCCGGGAGAGGGCGCTTCCCGCTCCGGCGTGCACGGGGACGGCGCGGACGCGCGGGGAGGCCTGCCTTCTTCCTCTCTGTCGGCGCTGCGCGGTCCTGCCGTGCGCCGGCTGCTCGCCCTGCGGCAGGAACAGAAGTTGACCTCTCGTCATGTACGGCTGATGGCCGACTCGTTGGAGGTGACCGAGCGCACGGTGTGGCGGTGGCTGGCCGCCGCCGAGCGTGACGAATCCGCGGCCGCGGAGCCCGGGGCACGGGCCCAGAGCAGGGACCGCTTCACCATCACCCCGGAGGTGCGCCGCCTGCTGGCCTTGTGGAAGGGCAACGTCGCGGCAGTCCATCGTGAGCTGACCGCTCGCGCGGTCAAAGGTGAGGCAGAGCCGCCTCCGTCGATTCCGACGCTGCACCGTGCGATCCGCCGGGATCTGACGCCGGGGGAGTGGGCCGGGCTCGCGGGAGGGGAGCGGGCGGCGCGCCAGCATGATGTGTTCCTGGCCCGGCCGCGGGGCTGGCGTAACAAGGTGTGGGAGACCGAC
>NZ_JBEXCW010000338.1:0-1273 GCF_040605435.1 Streptomyces sp. NPDC005574 | reverse complement strand
GTCGGCGGTCGGCGGTCGGCGGTCGGCGGTCGGCGGTCGGCGGTCGGCGGTCGGCCCGATGATGCCGCCGCCGGGGCCGTGAGCGCACGGCGGCGCGCGGGAGCGGGGAACGGACGGCTCCGTTCGCGGCCGTGACCGGTGCCCTCCCGGAGGTCTCCCGGCCGCCTGTCGTACTCCGGCAGCGATTGTCAGTAGGCGGTGCCAGACTCGGCTGTGCAGACAACGGGACCCATCCGAGGAGGGCGCATGCTCACCACCCGTTTCGTCAACGGCGCACCGAACTGGATCGACGTCGGCACCTCCGACATCGACGGCGCCACCTCTTTCTACGGCGGTCTCTTCGGCTGGCAGTTCCAGTCGGCCGGACCGGACGCCGGCGGTTACGGCTTCTTCCAGCTGGACGGGAAGACGGTCGCGGGCGGCATGCAGACCACCGCCGAGCAGGGCCCGCCCGGCTGGAACCTCTACTTCCAGAGCGCGGACGCGGAGGCCACCGCCAAGGCCGCGGAGCAGGCGCACGGCAGCGTACTCATGCCGCCCATGGACGTGATGGACCGGGGCCGCATCGCGTTCCTCGCCGACCAGGCGGGTGTGCCGTTCGGTATCTGGCAGCCCGGCCTCACCAAGGGCGTCGACGTGACGGGCGACCCGGGCTCACTGTGCTGGGTCGAGCTGTACACACCGGACATCGCGGCCGCCGCCGCCTTCTACCACGCGACCCTCGGCCTGGAGACCTGCGCCGTCCCCTTCCCCGGCGGCACCTACACCTCCGTCAACCCGGCCGGACTCGGGGAGGACGCCATGTTCGGCGGTTTCGTCGACCTGGCCGACGACCCGACCGAGGCGGCGACCGGAGCGTCCTGGCTGCCGTACTTCGAGGTGCCCGACGCGGCAGCCGCGGTCGACCGGACCCGGGAACTGGGCGGCGGTGTGCGGATGCCCGCCACCGACATCGAGGGCGTCGGCAGCATCGCCAAGCTCACCGACCCCCAGGGAGCCCGTTTCGCGGTGATCAGGAGCGCGCAGCGCCAGCCGTGACGCGAGCCCGGCCTGATCCGAAGGCGACGCCCGGGGAGCTGTCCGGCCGCTCACCGGCGCCCGGCCGGCCCCGTCGCCTTCCTCCCCGCCCTGATCGTCCGGACAGCTGCCGGCTAGTGCCGTGACCGGAAAGGTTTGCCGGAAGCTCGCGGCGTCCGGTGCGGTGCATCGCAAGGCGGAGCATCGCCCGCGTACTGGATGTACTCGGGTGATGCGACAACGCGGCGAAGTGCCG
>NZ_JBEXCW010000337.1:0-1311 GCF_040605435.1 Streptomyces sp. NPDC005574 | reverse complement strand
GTGGCCGCTGCCGACCAGGCGGATCCGTCGCCGGAGGCCGCGACGGTCGAGCAGAAACTGATCGACCAGCTTGTTGAGCAGGCCCGCAGCAAGGGGCTGCAGCTGACCGGCGAGGGCGGGCTGCTGCAGCAGCTGACCAAGGCGGTTCTGGAGTCCGCCCTGGAGGGCGAGATCACCGACCATCTCGGCTATGACAAGCACGACCCGGCGGGCAAGGACGGCGGCAACTCCCGTAACGGCACCCGGTCCAAGACGGTGCTGACGGACATCGGGCCGGTCGAGATCGACGTGCCTCGCGACCGGGAGGGCTCCTTCGAGCCGGCCATCGTCAAGAAGCGGCAGCGCCGGCTGACCGGCGTGGACGAGATGGTGCTATCGCTGTCCGCGAAGGGCCTCACGCACGGGGAGATCTCCGCGCACCTGGCCGAGGTCTACGGCGCGGACGTGTCCAAGACGACCATCAGCACGATCACCGACAAGGTGATGGATGGCATGGCGGAATGGCAGAACCGGCCGCTAGACCGCGTCTACCCGGTCGTCTTCATTGACGCTATCAACGTCAAGATTCGCGATGGCCAAGTAGCGAACAGGCCGATCTACGTGGCCCTGGCGGTCACCGCCGAGGGACACCGCGACATCCTCGGCCTGTGGGCCGGCGACGGCGGCGAAGGCGCGAAACACTGGCTTCGAGTGCTCTCCGAGCTCAAGAACAGGGGCGTCGAAGACGTCCTCATGCTGGTCTGCGACGGGTTGAAGGGGCTGCCCGAGGCAGTCGGTGAGGTCTGGCCGCGAACCGTGGTGCAAACGTGCGTGGTTCACCTGCTGCGGGCGTCATTTCGATACGCGGCCCGCCAGGACTGGGACAAGATCGCCAAGGCGCTCAAGCCCGTCTACACCGCGCCGACCGAGGACGCGGCCACGACGCGGTTCCTGGAATTCGCCGAGACCTGGGGCAAGAAGTACCCGGCGATCGTCCGTCTCTGGGAGTCCAGCTGGCCCGAGTTCACGCCTTTCCTTCAGTTTGATGCAGAAATACGCCGCATCGTGTGCACGACCAACAGCATTGAGAGCGTCAACGCCCGCATCCGCAAGGCCGTCCGCGCCCGCGGGCACTTCCCCACGGAGCAGGCCGCCCTCAAATGTGTCTACATGGCCGTCATGAGCCTCGACCCGACCGGCGCCGGCCGCAAACGCTGGACCATGCGCTGGAAGGGCGCCATGAACGCCTTCGACCTGGCCTTCGACGGCCGCCTCACCGCAGGCCAACTCTAGCCACACCAAACCCAGTTACACCGCTCGCTTTACAGACCC
>NZ_JBEXCW010000336.1:0-1329 GCF_040605435.1 Streptomyces sp. NPDC005574 | reverse complement strand
GGGAAAAGCCCGGACCACGGCCGAGAGCGAGGCCACCGGCTGATCCCCGGACCGCTGCTGCGGCCCTCCGCCCACACCATCCGGCACTGCCTGGCCGCCACCCGACTCAACCCCCACCACCCCGTAGAGACCATCCTGACCTGCGAGTTCTGGCGCCGCCTGCACCAGACCCGGGCCATGATCAGTCACTACCGGCGCCGCGGCGACCCCCTCCCGCACCACCTACAAGGCTGGGCCCACCAACGACCGATCCCACCGATCACCCACCCTCAAGATCTCCGGCTGTAGTACCAGGGCAGGGTGGCGCTATAGACGGTCCTGCTTGCCGTCGGCTTGTATGGCGAGCGGCAGGGTGACGGAAGCCTGCTGGCCACCGGTGACTGTATCCGGTGAGGTTCACCGAGCCGACCTGGTGATAGAAAGCTTGCACCGAAAGCGCCAGCGGCGTATGCATTCAGAAGGAATGCGGCTGACTGGTGACGGTGTGTGAGGCTTTCTGGTCAGGCGGCTTGTTCGATCGGGGGCATCCAGAGGTTGCCGGTGAAGGCGCGGTGGATGGCCTCGAAGGCGCTCAGCCCGTGTTTGCGGGCGGAGTCGAGGTAGGAGCGCACGGTGAGCCAGGCGGTTGCACCGTTTTCGGACTGGTGGCAGCCGGAGATCTTCAGCTGGGTCTTGACCGGCCGGAGTGCTCTCTCGCCGCAGTTGTTGGTGAAGGGCACATGCCGGGGGGTGTCGGCGAAGTGCAGGATCGAGTGGGCCTGGTCCCGCAGGCGTTCGAGCAGGTTGCGGGCCGGGGACTGTTTGCGGCCCGGCGCCCTGGGGTGTTCGGAGAGCCCGACCGTGATGCCCCGGTGGAAGGCGTCCAGGTGCAGCAGCAGGGCGTCGGGGGCGATCTCGCCGGTCTCGCCGGCGCGTACCCGCAGGGCTTGGGTGTTCAGTCCGGCCAGGGCCCACCGGATCTGCTGGTGCCACTTCTGGTGGGGGAAGTCCTCTTCGGCGGCGGTCAGTTCGCGGATCAGGTGGGCGCCGCACAACTGGTGGCCGCAGTGGGTGTATCCGGCATAGAGGGACAGCGAGTCGTGGACCAGGACGCCGCGGTAGTACGGCAGCACGCCGCCCGCGTCCGCCCCGGCGCGCGAGCGCGGGGCGAGGTGGAGCAGGGTGAGGAAGTCGGTGCAGGCCACATGCAGCCAGCGCCGTACGCTGCCGATGCGGGTGGTGGTCTCGTCCGCGTGCAGGACGTGGCCCATCACCAGCAGAGCCCTGATCAGGTTCACGGAGTCCGCGACCAGGCCGGCGGCCCCGGGAAGCAGGGATGCGACCCAGCCG
>NZ_JBEXCW010000335.1:0-1333 GCF_040605435.1 Streptomyces sp. NPDC005574 | reverse complement strand
TGCCCACGGCAGGCTGAACCATAGGCCGCCATCCGGCCCCACCACGACCTAACACACCCTCAACGACCCGCTGCCCCAACAAGTTGACAACGCCGTCGAACGCGGCGAAGGTCGCTGCCAGACCGTGGGACGATTTCACTTACGAGGTGCCCTCTTACTCGGGTCTGATGGAAGCGTAGGAACTCCCATCATCCCAGGTCAGCGGGCACCTCATCTGGTTTCTCCATCCACAGCCCGACCACTACGCGGTGGATCGAGGCTGAAAGGTAGTGAGCAGTAGATACCCATTGTCCAACACCTTGCCGTTGAGACAATCTCGTCGAGGAGGTACGACTTGCAGGTTAGAGCAACGCAGGTTCGCGCCTTGTGAAAAATGTGCAATAGCCCTTGATACGCATGAAGGTGAATACATGAAATACAAATTTCGCAAGAGCTCGATTTTTGCCGTGGCGGGTTCAATCGCAATGGCAGTGGCAGGCATAATTTGTGTGCCTGGAACCGCTTTCGCTTTGCAGAGTGGAACATTTTGCGGTAATTGGAGTGCAAATTCTGGCCCCGCAGTGTTGTCGTGTATCGAGCGGTCAGGCACGCAGGTGCGTCCGGTCACATACGTGAGAAACACAACGTCACCCGCAACCGTTACGCATCACCTTGTGGATGAAAAGGGCATGGGCATGCCGGTAGTTGGATGCGTTTCTGTGGTCGCGGGTGCTCAGGCGGTGGCGTGTTTCGGGCCGTTCACTAATCCTGCCGGCGGGCTATACTTGAACAGGAGTCAGATGACACTCAGTAATGGCAAATTTTATACGGCGAGCTCACCTTGGGCTTAGTTTCTTGAGGGTTGGTGGCGAGGCGCTGCTTTAGGGGTAAGTTGGCGACATTTCTAGCGCGACAGTCGGAGGATTATTTCCATGCCCTCGACTCCAGTATTTCCCCTTGAGTAACAACCCCGTCCCGGGGCAGGGCCCGGAGTGTTCCCTGGATGTCCGGTATGGCCTGATCGTTGTGGGTGCTGCGCTTGAGGCATGGAGCCTTTTCAGCGGCCGCTCTGCAGGGTGAACCGTCGTCCGAGGTTGACTGTGCCCTCATCTGCAGTGCGGCTCGGCTCCTGCAGGCACAGCCATCACCCGATCGGTGGACAAACTGAAGAGCTCATTAAGCGAGCACGGCAACTGTAGATCATGGAGTTACTTCAAGATCCGTGAGGTGCCGTGCTCGTCCCTTTATCTTCCCGCATGCCCACGGCCCCGGCGTAGTTGTGTGATGTCCGGTTCCGTGCCGGTTGGTCAGATGCTGTAGACGGCGAAGGCGTCTTTGTGGCGGAGGAGGTCGC
>NZ_JBEXCW010000334.1:0-1334 GCF_040605435.1 Streptomyces sp. NPDC005574 | reverse complement strand
GTCGTCCAACTCGACGCCCCCACAGGACGCTTCACCACCGCAGAAATCCGCTGCCCACCCCTCGGCCTCGAACACATCAAACCTGAGTAGTCACGATACTTAAGATACCTAGAATGTGACATCTCTGCGAGACATGCCACATTCTCAGATTCAGGCACCGTGCACCCTGAAGTTTATCGCTTGCCACTGGGGTTTCCAGTTGGCCGTCTAAGCGTGGACGTCAGACGCACGTCCGTCTATGCTGAGTGCGCGGAAGCGGCACCTACACAGGTGCTGTGAGCTTGAGCAGCCTGTCCATTTCCAATCGGAAGTTTCTGTAGGTCGATTTTCGATCAGAACAGCGCGGTCAGCCCCGCCGAGCTTCCTCGTTCCCATGCATCTCGAGTCAAATCCCAATACAGACGACAGCCACACGACAGCCACACCAGTCCCCTGGGCGCTACGACTCTGAGATGGCTGGGGCTAACCCACAGGGTAGAGCCTGAAGAACGGATCACCTTCCCCGCATCTAGCGGTCAATGCTTGGCGATTTCCACAGTTCAATTTGGATCTGTTTCGTCGGGGACATGGGGGCGGGTTCTATGAAATCAGATATCATCAACGTTCTGCTAGTCACTCTTCGTCAGGTGCAAGTTTTTTGGTATTTGTTGCATTTCGTTCGCTACGCGAGTGCTGCCCGTTCGCCGTTGGTAACGAGGTCGGGGGCCGCCGTGATAGACGTGCCGCTCCCATGTCGTGAGTCCACCCCATACACCGAATGCTTCTTGACGTCGCAATGCGGCCTCAAGGCATGACCTCACAACTGGGCACACGCTACAAACTTCCTTAGCTGCCCTAGCCCAGCTGCGTCCACGTTCTGGACGCTTTTGGAAGAAAACTTCCGGGTCGACTCGTGAAGTTCCGCAAGCGGCCGAAGACATCCAAATTTCCTGGCCTAGCGAGATTGGGTTTGAAGATTTTATCTTGATTTCCTGCATAATCAACTCACCTGGGTGGGGGATGCCTGAACGAGGGGTCTTCAAGGCGCGTCGAACCGAAGCCGGTGAGCGCGCCACGCATAGAACCAATGGTCCTCGTTCGGGGTGCTTTGAGGGCGAGTAGAAGTTACTCACTGAGATCTCCTCGCCGGTTGTTGCGGCAAAATGTGATAAGCATCGCACGATGGGTAGCGCGTCTACTTGACACCTGAGGTAGGGGTGTATCTGTCCCCTGCTTGGGCCCAGCGTGGCATCACTTTCTGGGGCATTGTCAGGTTGGGCGAGCGTTCGGGGTTGTGAGCCGGTTCGGGACGTGTCTGGCCGTGGTGGTGACGGTGGTTCAGGCCGTGGTGGGCG
>NZ_JBEXCW010000333.1:0-1338 GCF_040605435.1 Streptomyces sp. NPDC005574 | reverse complement strand
GTCACCTACCGGGGCCTGCGAACGGTTGCGTTCGACGGCTGCCGCTCCACCCGGGTTCCCGAGACCGACGGCAACGTGGCCTGGCTGGGACGGCACAAGCTCGGTGCCGGCGCGGTGGCCGCCTATCCGCTGCTCGCGGTGATGGCGCTGGCGAAGACCGGGACGCGGGCCCTGCTCGGCGCGGTCGTCGGCCCCTTCAGCGGGGAGGTGGACGCCGCACTGCAGTTGGCCGGCCGCCTCACGAAGGACATGCTGGTGCTTGCCGACCGCGGCTTCGACGCGAACGCCTTCATCCGGGCTGTGCACGCCTCCGGCGCCGCACTACTCCTGCGGGTGTGCGCCTCGCGCAAGCCCGCCGTGCTCAAGGTCCTGCCCGACGGCTCTTTCCTGTCGGTCATCGCCGGGGTCCCGGTCCGCGTCATCACCGCGACCGTCGCTGTCACCTGTGCGGACGGCAGCATCCACCGGGGCGAGTACCGGCTGGTGACCACGCTGACCGACGCGCGTCGACACCCCACCGAGCAGCTCCTGGCCCTGTACCACGAGCGCTGGGAGATCGAGGTGACGTTCCTGGCCATCCGTCACACCATGCTCAAGGGCCGCGTCCTGCGCTCGGGTGACCCGCAGGGCCTGCGGCAGGAGATGTGGGCCCTGCTGACGGTCCACCAGCTGCTGCGCACAGCGATGTACGACGCCACCGGCGCCGTGCCCGACTGTGACCCAGACCGGGCCTGCTTCACCGCGGCTCTGGCCGCCGCCCGCGACAGCGTCACCCGCGCCACCGACATTCTCCCCTCCACCGGGAGCGCGCTGACCAGCACCGTCACCGAAGCGGTCACCGCCACTCTGCTGCCACCGCGCCGGGCGCGCATCAGCGCGCGCACCGTCAAGGGCGTCTCCGCCCGCTACGCACACCGCCCACCCGGCGAGGACCGGCCCCGCGCAAGCACCCAGGTCACCGCCATCGACACCACCATCCACGCGCCTGCCGACGACGCCCTCACCTCCGTTGCGGCGGCACCCGCCCCGCTACGGGCGACGGACACGGCGCCAAGCGCCCCCGAGGACCTGCCCGCGGACACCGGAGAGCTGCTACCGCCGCCGGCCCCGATGCACACCAGCAGGTTCCAGGACGTGTGCACGGTAATGGGGACTGCCCCGGAACGTCAGTGGCGGGCCACCGAACTGGCCACCCTGCTACGACTGGACCGCGGCGACCTGACCAGCGGACTCCTCCAGTGGGCCAGCCGCGGGCTCCTCCTGAAGACCGGCCCGGCCACCTTCAAGATTCCCGACGGCCCGCCCCGACCCTCCCGACTCGCCGTGCACCAAGAGGAC
>NZ_JBEXCW010000332.1:0-1347 GCF_040605435.1 Streptomyces sp. NPDC005574 | reverse complement strand
TATCCAGCGGACCCAGCTTCACCAGCACGGCAGGGACGGGAGAAGATACAGCAGCAGGCACGGGCAACCTCATGATCATCGGGCTTAGGCACCACAATGACCACGAAGCCCGTGCCTGCCCTGTAATGCGCCTCAACCAGTTACAACCCCACCAACTGCACGCCCCCGGAACTTGCATCCGCCCTGTCCGAAGGTGCGCTCTACAACCAGGCGGTTCACCAACCTTGCTCGATGATCGCCATCATGTGTCGCGTTGAAATATTTGGTCGAGTTCCCTTTCCTCGGGTATTAGGAAAGTGTCCTCAATGATAGCGAGGAACAGATCTGAAATGATCAATTCAGCCGACCCGCACAAGCAGGTGGCAGACCGAGAGCATGAATTCATGAGAATCCCCGTCTGAGGAGAGTGTCGAGCGCGCACCGTATGCGTGAAAAGCCGACGCCGGCCGCGATCTGCGACAGCGGGGCGCGTCGGCGAAGGTAGTCCAGCCGACGAGCACTCTGGAGAGGTGGAGCTGGCAGCGGCAGTCACCCTTACCGGGGACGATGAGAATGGTTACCCGCTCGACCAGGACGTGGAAGGTCGAGTGCGGCAGGAGAAGAAGTCAACGAGGCTTCTGCGCTGATAAGTTGAGACGTGCCCCCCACACACAGCGGCGTGGGAGTCTCGTGCGCGTTGCGGACCCCAACCCCGTCACGCGATCAGTGGCTACTCTGACTACATTCTCTCGGAGGCTCATCGATCGTGGTGAGCCCGCGAACAGGCGTGTACGGTCAACTCTCGGCACCATGCGATGCGGTCCATGTAGCGGTCTGGGTGATCGCCGGCTTCCTGCGCGACTTCTGCCAGGCACCCTCCTGGTTTACCAGCGGATGCCGTGAGCTGTTGTGCGATCGCCTCGCGCACTGCCTCGGCATCTGGATCGTCCGTAGGTTGCAGAGAGGAACAGAAGAGTGCCCACGTTGCACGGGTCTGATAGGGCAAAACGCCAGATCCGATGGCCGTTTGTTGCATCGAAAATCACGGTTCCTCTTGAACTTGTGCTGGCCGACTCGCTACACCGTCTACCGTGCTCCCACAATCACGGCCTGTTCATGAGTACGCGATACTTATGGCGCAACCGGTCATGGATGAGCAGTCTGACCTCGGATATTCAGCGGCTGAGGTGATCTGATCCGCTATCAGCAGAAGGTGCCCGTGGCCTGCGAGGATGCGAGTGTTGAGGTCGTATCCGGCGCAGGAGCAGGGGCACCGGCATTGTCAGGTTGGGCGAGCGTTCGGGGTTGTGAGCCGGTTCGGGACGTGTCTGGCCGTGGTGGTGACGGTGGTTCAGGCCGTGGTGGGCG
>NZ_JBEXCW010000331.1:0-1364 GCF_040605435.1 Streptomyces sp. NPDC005574 | reverse complement strand
CCCGCCGCCCGGTAACGGATCTTGTAGAGATGAGGACACTTCGACCACCGCGACCGCGGATGCCCACACTCCTTAAAAAACGAACCCATCCCACGAACCAAAGAAACCAATACAAATCCTAACAATTTAAAACCATCCCCGGAACCGTTGATAATTGCTACGACTCCACACGCTGCTGCTTAATCCACACTTCTAGCTCTGACCGCCTAAAACGAATCTTTGCATTAGAGCCAACACCAAACCGATAGACAGGAATCCCGAGTCGTGCCGCATTCTGATAGAGCCAAGAAACAGATACGCCCAGATAATTGGCCCCTTCCCGCACGTCCATAAAACTAGCGGTCGTGGAATTGACGCGCATTTACACGATCTCGATTCGTCGGTGGGCCTCATTACGCTCCTAAGACTTGTCCCGTAACTGCTGGCCACTGGTGAGATGATCTTGGTGTGGCTGGTGTGATCACGGCGTCGGAGCCGTCCTGGATAGCCCCGTTCACCGGGCTGAGCTCGCGTCAGTTCGGCAAGCTAATCACCGCATTGAGGCGCGAGGGCGCCGACCCGGTCCGCAAGGGCCGGCCCTGGAGCCTGCCGCTGGAGGACCGGGTGCTGCTGGTCGCCGCGTACTGGCGAACCAACCTGACACTGCGCCAACTGGCTCCGCTGTTCGGGGTGTCCAAGTCCGCGGCCGACCGCATCGTCGACCACCTCGGCCCGGCACTGGCCCTCCAGCAACGCAAGCGGTTCGCGAGGAACACCGTGCTGATCGTGGACGGCACCCTGGTCCCCACCCGCGACCACCAGGTCGCCGCACAGTCGAAGAACTACCGGTACTCGACCAACCACCAGGTCGTCATCGACGCCGACACCCGGCTCGTCGTCACCGTCGGCCGGCCTCTGCCCGGCAACCGCAACGACTGCAAGGCATGGGAACTCTCCGGCGCCAAGGCCGCCGTCGGCAAGACCACAGTCATCGCCGACGGCGGCTACCGCGGCACCGGCCTGGTCATCCCGCACCGCCGCGAACCCGGCCAGACCGAACTCCCGGCCTGGAAAGAGGAACACAACACCTCCCACCGCAAAGTCCGCGCCCGCGTCGAGCACGCCTTCGCCCGCATGAAGACCTGGAAGATCCTGCGCGACTGCCGCCTCAAAGGCGACGGCGTCCACCACGCCATGCTCGGCATCGCCCGCCTGCACAACCTCACCCTCGCCGGGTGACAGAGAACCGGCAGGCCACCCAACACGTCAAAGATCATTTACGGGACAACGCTTAGCTTGATCTTTAACGTTCGGCGTCGAATGGCAGGTCGAACTTGATCACTCGGTCCGGTAACTGTCGTACACGGAGGCGGCCTTCGTCTGAA
>NZ_JBEXCW010000330.1:0-1375 GCF_040605435.1 Streptomyces sp. NPDC005574 | reverse complement strand
TGCACGAGCGTGGGTCCTTCCTCGTACGAACTTTGGTCGGTTCAGTACGGAAACCTACGCTCGTCGCCTTTTACACCACCTTCTGGACGCGACCAAGGAGTCGGTGGCCTCGTGCGAGCGGCGATTGTGCGCGCCGAGCCAGATCAGCGCTCCGGACCGCATACGGAACTCGCCGCCCGCCCGTCGAGAACGTCCTGGCCATCAGCGCAAACCAGCGTCCCCACCTGTCGGAAGTTGCTTGGCACCATCGGCTTGACCTTGCCGTAACGTCAACTTCTACCGTCGAAGACGTGAGCCGGAGAGAATCGGCTTACGAGAGCGAGGTGGAACGCGCTATGGCTTGGTCAATTGCAGAAGTCGCCCGGATGTCTGGAGTCACCTCCCGGACGCTGCGGCACTACGACGAGATCGGCCTGCTCGCCCCTGACCGCGTCGGGACGAATGGCTACCGCTATTACGAGGTGGACCAGCTGCTGCGACTGCAGCAGATTCTTGTCCTTCGCAGGCTCGACCTCGGGCTGCCGCAAATCGCCGAGGTCCTCGGCCGGCAAACCGACCAGGTCGAGGCGTTGCGTGGTCACCTCAAGCAGTTGCTCCTCGAGCAGGACCGGCTCGGCGCGGTTATCGCAACGGTCGTGCGCACCATCTCCGAACTCGAAACGACGCAAGGAGGGCCCACCATGGCCGCCATCAACCGCCCCGAGAACCTGTTCGAGGGGTTCGATGCCACGCAGTACGACGCTGAGGCGCGCGAACGCTGGCCACAGAACCACGGCAAGGCCCAGAAGTTCGCCGCGACGCTGACGCCGGAGGACACCGAGCGGATGCAAAAGGAGGGCACCGCAGCGATGATCCGGATGGCCGAGTTCATGATCGCCGGCGTTCCGGCGGACGACCCGACCGTTCTGGACGAGGTCGAACACCAGTACCGTGGGATATGCAACTTCTGGACCCCGGATGCGGCGGCCTACCGCAACCTCGGCCAGATGTATGTCGATGACGAGCGGTTCAAGGTGAACTACGAACGGATCACACCGGGCCTGGCCGAGTACCAGCGCGACGCCATGGCCGCCTACGCCGACGCCCGGCTGAGCTAGAACTTAACGCCGGACGAACCATCCACCGGGTGACGACGGTCCTACCTGCCTACCGCCGTCACCCGGCAGATTGTTCGCGCGCCGAAGAGCGCGTCCTGAGCCCGAGCGGCCCAGGGACCGGGTTACAAGATCTCAGAGGGCGTTAAGTCCCGTTCCTGATGATGTGGTGTCGCTCTTTCGAGGGGGTGATGGGTCGCTTCCGTCATCACGTCATGTCGTGTGCATGGTGGGGTCGCGGGTATGGAACGGATGCCGTACGCGACCGACTTGTCCGACGA
>NZ_JBEXCW010000329.1:0-1383 GCF_040605435.1 Streptomyces sp. NPDC005574 | reverse complement strand
GCCGGTGGTGGACGCGTGGCTGCGCTCGGACATCGAGTTGAAGGCCGCGGTGATCCATGAGCGCCTCGTCGACCAGTACGGCTTCGAGGGCCACTACCAGCGCGTGAAGATGTACGTCGCTGAGGTCAAACCCCGTATCCGGGCTGAACTCGGTTTGGAAGATGGCAAGTTGTTCGGATTGCACCGCCGGTTCGAGGTGGTGCCCGGAGGTCAGGCCCAGGTCGACTGGGGAGATGAGGGCGGCATCCTCGCGCACGCGGGCATCGGCAAGGTGTACTCGTTCCACATGGTCTTGTCCTATGCGCGGGACCCGTTCTGCTGCTTCACCACGTCGCAGGACCTGGCGACGTTCTTCGACTGCCATCGCCGCGCGTTCGAGCACTTCGGCGGGGCTCCGGCCATGGTGGTCTACGACCGGACGAAGACCGTGGTCAAGCGGCATGTCGGGCCGGGCAAGGCAGTGCCGTTGCATCCCGAGGCGGTCGCGTTCGCCTCTTCCTACGGCTTCGACATCGACGTCCTGGCGGCCTACCGGCCCCAGGGGAAGGGACGCGTCGAGAGGCAAGTGGACATAGTTCGTGATCATGTCCTGGCGGGCCGGTCTTTTGGTTCCGTCGCGGAGATGGACGCGGCGTTTCGGGGCTGGGTGCCGATCCGCCGCAGGCAGGTCCACCGCACGCACGGCGAGGTGATCGGCGAGCGGGCCGCGAAGGACCGGGCTGCCCTGATCCAGCTGCCCGAGCATCCCTACCGGGTGGTCGAGCGGCACCTGCGCAGGGCCGGCAAGGACTGTCTGGTCTCCTTCGAGGGCAGCCTCTACTCGGTGCCCGCTCGCTGTATCCGTCCTGGTCAGCAGGTCGAAGTCCGGGTCGCGCAGGGTGAGATCGCCATCCATCACCTCGATCCGGCCGTGGGCGGCGACAGTCTCCTCGCGCGCCACCAGCGGGCGGACGTGCGGGGCAGCTGGGTGGTCGACGAGGCCCACTGGGACGGTCTCGCGGACGGGCACACCCGCAGCGTCACCACCGCCGACGACGAGCCCGGTCAGCCCGACCACTCGGACGCCGCTGGGTCTCAGCCGGGCTCTCTGGACGCGTTGTTGGCCCGCACCGCGGCCGCCCGCATCCCCGTCTCCCGCCGCCCGCTGGCCGACTACGACCTCGCCTCCGGCCTTCCGATGCCCGGAGTGAACTGATGGGTGACCTGATCACCGCACGGATCCGCAAGCACGCCGACAAGCTGAACCTGCCCCACCTCGCGGCCAGTCTCGAGCAGCTGGCCGCCCGGTCCGACCGCGACAAGATGGGCTACCTCGACTTCCTCGACCTCGTCCTAGAGGAGGAGACCGGCGTCCGCGACGGACGGCGCTTCCGCACCGCGCTG
>NZ_JBEXCW010000328.1:0-1384 GCF_040605435.1 Streptomyces sp. NPDC005574 | reverse complement strand
CGAGGCCGAACAGGCCCACTACGATCACCACCGCGACCCCGCCCGGGCCGCTCATCCAACAAACTGAGTCCCCGGACACGCCGGGGCGGTTCAGACCTCCCCGACATGCTGATCCGCGACCGCCCCACACGCACCGCACCCCGCACCACGAAACGCCCCCACCTGAGCTACCAAACCCCCAGCTCAACCGACCCCGGCACCCGCCGCGTCACCCGCACCATCGTGCTCCACCAGCTGACACCCAACCCGGTCTAACTCATGACCATTGGGTCCTGGAGGACCACGGCCACCAGCCCGGTTACGCCCCCACCCGCTTTACCACTGCGGCCCAGTTGCTGGCCTTCCTCGACACCGCGACGGCCCCGCCCCGCACCCAGATCATGGAGAGCCTGTCCCATCCGCGTCTGACCGGCATGACCCGCGAGGACCTGGACGCACTCGCCCGCCGTCTCGCCCCGCGCCAGATCGCGCAGACCGAACGTGCCTCCTACCAGCGCCGAGGCGCCGTCCGCCAGCCAGTCAGCCGCGGCGGCGTCTTCCCTCAGAAGATCGGCGACGTGGAACGCGTCGTCCTCGCTGTCCTCTACCTGCGGAAACTGTGCACCCTGGACGTCCTCGCCGACGCGCTCGGTGACGTCAGCAGGTCCCTGATCGGCAACGTCGTCCGCGAGATCCGACCCCTCCTGGTGGAAACCGGCCTCCTTCCGCCGCAGCGACCCGTTACCGATCCGCCGCCGAGCTCCTCGCCACCGCATAGAGCGAGGACAACACACCGACAGGTTGATTCTTTACGGCTTCAGTGAGTGCGGCACCGCTGCCAGGACGCACCGGGCAACGCCGAGCCGATCGCTTCGACCAGACCCCGATGGGCGTCGGAAACCACCAGTTCCACTCCGGACAGACCGCGGACAGGTCAGCCCACGAAGAAAGGCGAGCTAGCCGGCTCCGTCCTCGGCGGAGGTGACCTCGATGCCGAGGACCTCGCGCCGGCCCTCGTTGTTCACGCCGACCGCGACGAGGCAGTGCACGTTGACCACCCGGCCGCCCTCGCGGACCTTCTGCGTGAGGGCGTCGACCCAGACGAACGTGTACGGGCCGGCGTCCAGGGATCGGTCCCGGAACTCGGCGACCCGCTCGTCCAGCGTCCGGGCCATCTCGGACACCTGCGATTTCGACAGCCGGGTCACTCCAAGAGCCTCGGCAAGCTTCTCCACCCGGCGCGTCGAGACACCGAGCAGATAACACGTCGCCACCACGCTGACCAGTGCCTGTTCCGAGCGCCGACGCCGCGTCGTGATGGAAGCGACGTCCGACTATTGGCGCGCGGTCTACTACGCATTACAGCCGCACCTCAACCTCGCGCTGGTCAACCCGGCTCACCTCA
>NZ_JBEXCW010000327.1:0-1391 GCF_040605435.1 Streptomyces sp. NPDC005574 | reverse complement strand
CCACCCCACCTCCACGGCCGCACGACAGGAACGCGACCCCAGAGACGATCATCGCGAACCCGACCTCACCCCGCAGCAAATTGCGCAGCAGAGTCACCGACGAGCTCAAAACTGCCGTCGACGCCAGCGGCGGATCGAGGCCTAGACCGACCGCCTGCTCGAGGTGTTCCGCCGGACCTGGCTTCGTCAGCCGGCTTTGGCGGAAACGGCGATGGGACACCAAACCCTCGCCTTGCTCGGCCAGCTCGAAGCCGCTGCAAGGCCTGTAGGGGTCATTTTCACTCGCCGGAATCGGCTCACTTTTTTAAGCGTCTTCGACAACCCCTGTCGTTCAGGCGCCAGCCCACCACCTTGCGGATATCTCAAACAGCAGGCATACCGCGACGATCACGCATCGTAATCCCACAACTACATCACACCGCAAAGGTCAGTAGACGGTTAGGGGCAGATTATTAGTCCGCCCGCTGCTCAGATGAATTTTCGAGCCGAAAGTGTTCCGGAAATCCCGGGGCGCACTAACGAGCATCTTCTATGAATCATTGCGAATACTAACCTCTAGCAGTCTCGGGGGAACTGCCCTGTTGAACAAAGGCGCGATAGGAAAAGAAGGTGATCGTCAGTGCGGTGGCCAGCCCGCAATAGAGTCCGACACCTGCAGAAGAGTCGACCGTTGAACTCCCGTTCGCATAAGTGATCCAACGAAGCGCAATTAGCATGGTAGCTAGAAATCCGACGACCATTCCCAAGGTGTGTGAGTCGATCACGGCGAGGGCATTCACCCTCTCCTGTAGATAATCGTATGCACCGTTGGCAAGCAGCATAAGGATAGGGAACCAAGCGGAGAAGCCGGCATTCCAAGCATTAAATGAATAGCTCCCCAGCTTTCCCAGGCCGGGGACCGAGGTCGAGATATCAAGCCATGGAAGAAAGCTGGAGAGGAGTGCTGAAAGAGTCGCAATAACCTTGACCTTGCCAAACTGATCCCGTTGGCGAAAGTGATCGAACGCAGAAAACATAGTCGGCCTTTCCGAAAAATCAGTCGACCGAATCAGATGATCCGTTCGATTGCGGGGCTGCCCTTCGGCTCGCCGGTTAGGCATACTTACACCTGCAATACATCGTCGCCCTTGAGGGCATGCTGCAAGATTCCGTCGCCAGAATCGCTTATTACTATAGACTTGCTGCCGAAACTTCTTTGGTGAATAGAATTCTTGCCCTACCGCGCCAAGATGGACAATACCTTGTCGTCGACATTATCTCCCACTGCGAAAAAAGTGAAATCGAGCGATCGATACTTAGTGACTGCTCAGGAGGTTGTGTGACCTGCGGGTGATCGGTTCGTTGGTCTGTCCGTGGGAGCTTCCAGCCGTCGGCGTCCGTCGTACGACGAT
>NZ_JBEXCW010000326.1:0-1423 GCF_040605435.1 Streptomyces sp. NPDC005574 | reverse complement strand
CTCGGCCTCATCAACTTCAACGGCCGCGTCATGGACCCCGCCCAATCCGACTTCCTCACCCCAGACCCCATCATCTCCAACCCCCTCGACGGACAAGCCTGGAACCCCTACAGCTACGTCCGCAACAGCCCCCTCAACAACACCGACCCCTCCGGCTACGTCTCCTGCGACTTCGTCGCAAAGGGTAACTGCGACGAATTCGGCGGAACACTCGGCGGCGGCGGCTACACCGTCGGCGGCAACCCCTGGGCACCAGCCGTCAAGGGCAGCATCCCCGTAGGCGGCCAACCCACCCCCGACAACCAAACCGCCACCACCTCCGACACCTCCGGCACCACCGCCGACCCCGCACCCAAATGGGACAACACCTGCCCCGAAACCAACACCGGCTGCCACGACACCGACGGCACCCCCACCGCAACAGAAACCACCATCCAAACCAGCGACACCAGCGAAACCGCCGGATGGCAGACCGACGCCACCGCATGCAAAGACGACTACTGCTGGGACCAATACGGAAACATCGTCACCCAACCCGCAGGCGACCTCGTCGCCGACGAAATCGTCATCCACGCCGACCCCAACCTCCTCACCGAATTCGGCGACTGGCTAACCCGCGGCATCGGCCACACCTACGGAGACGAAGACCACATCGCTGCACCCGTCAAAACCATAGCTACCATGTGCTCTGACGAAGGATGCATACCAATATCCAACAAAATTACATGGGCGATTGTTCTAGGAAGCCCGGAAATGGACGGTCCCATAACACAAAGAAGCGGTCAGATGCCTTACGCCGACAGGGTGCCGGATGTGAAGGTGGTAAGCCCAGGTGAATACGTGCCGGAACTTCAGGTGTCGACAGATGCTGCGGCTTCCGGGGCGGCTGAAGGCTTCTTGAATGCAATGTTCGAGATGGATGACGCCATAGATGCAGCGCTTGCGAACGGAGATACAGCGGCCTATAACAAGGCAGTGGAACTGAGAACCGAATATCAGCGACAGTGGTCGTATTGGGACCAGGTAAGCCGGGCGGCCCACAGCCCGTTCGCCCCCGAGCCTCCATCCTCAGGCGGTAATTCAAGTCACTGACACGGCAACTGTAGTTCTTGATCGGCAGGGCATCACTGCTGGTCAAGTGGTTGCCCTCGAATATTCAGCGGCTGAGGTGATCTGATCCGGTATCAGCAGAAGGTGCCCGTGGCCTGCGAGGATGCGAGTGTTGAGGTCGTATCCGTCATGGGAATCAGGGGCACCTTCTGGGTGAACTGAGCCTCGATCCACCGCGTGAATTCTGGTCTTCGATTTCGGGTGGGGGTCCGGTGCAGGGCACGGCCCCGGCGTAGTTGTCCCTTGAGTGGTTCTGCCCCGTTTTGATGTGGCTAGTTGCAGGACGAGCGCGACTTCTGATGATCTTTCAGGT
>NZ_JBEXCW010000325.1:0-1425 GCF_040605435.1 Streptomyces sp. NPDC005574 | reverse complement strand
GCGCTCGCGCAGTTCGTCGGGGTACCTACGGGGTGCAGCCATGCTCGGGATCCTTCCGGGTCTTCGATGTCTCCATCAAACCCGGGGCGGTTCACACGGTTGCCCGGCCATCTGCCGGGCAACCGTGACCCCAAGCCAGTCTGGCTGTGGTGCTCGGCCACCTCCGCCGCACCGGCGGAGGTGGAGCGCTGGTGGCAGTCTTTCCTCCGCAGATTCGATCTTGAACACACCTTCCGGCTCATGAAACAGACCCTCGGCTGGACGGCCCCGAAGGTCCGGCACGCCGACACCGCCGACCTGTGGACCTGGCTCATCATCGCCGCCCACACCCAGCTCCGCCTCGCCCGGCCCCTCGCCGAAGACCTCCGTCGCCCCTGGGAACGACCGGCCGAGCCCCGCCGCCTCACCCCCGCACGGGTGCGGCGGGGGTTTCGCAACGTCCGCGCGACCGCTGCCCGTCCGGCGACCGCACCGAAACCGTCCCGGCCAGGGCCCGGGCGACCTCCCGGCTCGAAGAACAAGCACCGGGCCAGGCACCACGACGTCGGAAAGACGGTCAAACGCGCCGAGTCAATCAAGGAACACCAAGCCCGCCCTCGTTAAACGCCAAGCTTAGGGTCAATACCGGTAACTTAGGGCTTTGGCGCCCGCTTGACCCGTTTGGGTTTGGTGGCGCCAACGATGGTGACGGCCGCAGCACATGGGCGGTCTGCAACGCGGTGGGCAGCGCGTTTGAGGGGCCAGCTGGCGACTTTGCGTTTGATGACGCGGGGGTTGGCCCGGCGGCGTCGCCGTGGCAGGAGGCGTTCGAGGAGTTCAGCGTGGGTGGCTTTGACCGCGCGGGTGAGTCGGCCGGGGGGAAAATGCCGCCTGGTCGGTGACCTGGCGGCGCACGACGCGCAGTGAGCGGGTGAAGGAGATCCGGTCGGGGTCTTGGTCGGCTTGTCGTGCGGCCTGGTGCATCAGGTACCGGATGGCGTGGTGGACGAGCAGAAAGCCGTAAAGTTCCTGCTCGGCCCCGTCAGGGTGCTGCGAACGCAGTACCAGGTGCGACCCGCCGAGGTGGGTCTTGATTTCGTCGAGGGTGGACTCGAACTCCCATCGCTGGGCGTAGAGGGAGGCCAGTTCCGGGGCCGGGGCCTTGTCCGGGTCGAGGATCGTGGTGATGAGCCGGTAGACGCCCTCATGGCCGGCGATGCTGTATTCCACCGCGCGTACTGGCACCCCGCGACGGGTGTGGTGGATGTCGCTGCGATCGAAGATCTGGGTGAGATACGAGCCGTCCGGCAACTGCTCGACCACCGGCAGCACGAGGTCTTTGCGGACTCGCCGGTGGCGTCCTCGGAGCGGTGTAAAAGGCTCGACGAGGGAGGTTCCGGTCTGTGATGTTACGCGGCCTCGGGGAGGGGCGGGATGTCGGGTGCG
>NZ_JBEXCW010000324.1:0-1437 GCF_040605435.1 Streptomyces sp. NPDC005574 | reverse complement strand
TCGACCGTCTCCCGCGAGATCGCCCGTATCGGAGGCCGGGATCGCTACCGTGCCGCATCCGCCGATGCCGCCGCCTACGCGCGTGGGCGCCGGCCCAAGCAGGCCAAGCTCGCCCAACGACCGGCTCTGCGCGCGCACTGGTGGAGGCGAAGCTGGCTCTGTGCTGGTCGCCCGAGCAGATTGCAGGGTGGCTGCGACTCCAGTTCCCCGGTGACGCCTCCATGCAGGTCTCCCATGAAGCGATCTACCTCTCGCTCTACGACCCCCGTCGCCGCCAGGCAATTGACCGCAGCCTCACTCAGCGGCTGCGGTCAGCCAGGCCCATGCGCCGCCCGAAGATCGCCCGTCGGCCTACCGGGCGGGGCATCATCCGCGGCATGGTGTCCATCACCGCCCGCCCCGCCGAGGTCGAAGACCGCAAGATCCCGGGACATTGGGAGGGCGATCTCGTGATGGGCACCCGGCCCTCGGCAGTCGCCACGCTCGTCGAGCGCACCAGCCGCTACACGACCATCGTCGCGCTGCCCGAGGGCATCAAGGCTGCGCAGATCACTCCGCACCTCACCAGGAGCCTCCTCGGCATCCCGCCCCACCTGCGGCGGACTCTCACCTGGGATCGAGGCCGGGAGATAGCCGAGCACCAGGCCATCACCACCGAGACCAGGATGCCAATCTACCTCTGCAAGCCGCGGAGCCCATGGCAGCGCGGCACCAACGAGAACACCAACCGGCTGCTTCGGCAGTCCTCCCCAAGGGCGCCGACCTCCGCAGGTTCAGCCAGGCCGATCTGGACGCCATCGCTCACGAACTCAACCACCGTCCGCGCAAGACCCACGGCTACCGCACTCGGGTCTGTCAAACGAGCGGTGTAACTGCGGTTATTGGAGTTACTGACGGGCTGCGGAGAGGCGGCCGTCGAGGGTGATGTCGAAGGCGTTGAGTGCGGTCTTCCAGCGCATGGTCCAGCGGGCTTGTCCCTTGCCGGTGGGGTCGAGCGACATGATGGCCATGTAGACGCACTTCAAGGCGGCCTGCTCGTTGGGGAAGTGTCCGCGCGCCTTGACCGCCCGGCGGATCCGCGCGTTCACCGACTCGATCGCGTTCGTCGTGCAGACGATGCGGCGGATCTCGGTGGTGAAGCGGAACAACGGGGTGAACTCCTCCCACGCGTTCTCCCAAAGCCTGACGATCGCCGGATATTTCTTGCCCCAGGCGTCGGCGAACTCGGCGAACCGATCGAGTGCCGCCTCCTCGGTCGCCGCGGTGTAGACGGGCTTGAGGACACGCGTGATCTTGTCCCAGTCCTGGCGGGCGGCATAGCGGAAGGAGTTCCGCAGCAGGTGAAGCCGTCAAGAAACAACCTGGTGGTTATCGGTGCCGACTGAGGTGAGCAGGTCGGCTGCGGTGGGGTGTCGGTGCTCGGCGGGGACGATGTCG
>NZ_JBEXCW010000323.1:0-1437 GCF_040605435.1 Streptomyces sp. NPDC005574 | reverse complement strand
AGGAAGACAACCACCCTCGGTGCCGTGGAACCCGAGCGCAGCCGCAGCGACACGCGACGGCCCCATCCCCAACCATCAGGGACAAAAGGGGCGAAACGACCAACCGGTCAGCAGCTCACAACCCCTGACGAATCGAGGCCAACTCGCCACCGCTCCAACACCGCTGCGACAGCATGTGA
The DNA here is from genome assembly GCF_040605435.1 of Streptomyces sp. NPDC005574. Taxonomy (NCBI): domain Bacteria; kingdom Bacillati; phylum Actinomycetota; class Actinomycetes; order Kitasatosporales; family Streptomycetaceae; genus Streptomyces; species Streptomyces sp. NPDC005574. The sequence goes on along the minus strand of NZ_JBEXCW010000323.1, from coordinate 1,258 downwards.
CCAGCGTGGTTGCGACAATCATGCTAATCCACCGTGACCAGCGTGGAGCCCCCGGTGAACATACGGTCCTGTGAGAAAGACCTGTCCTACCAGGGGCTTCATGCTCGTCCGCAGTCCCTCAGCCCAAGCAATAACGAGAGTATTCGTTGAGAAAAATCTCGCTTGCTCGGTGAGTTAGCTCGTGCGTCACGGAACCTCTCAGTTCACCCGACTCTCATCGCCCAGCCGTCAGTCCCACTACCATTCCGCATCGGGCGGCAAAAGCTGCTTAGTTGCCGCTAGTGAGTGACGAATCTCGTCATAATATTCGAAATATTTTTCCTTTGACGAGAATCCCATTTTCATGGCGGCTTCCTCCACATCATCCCCGGGCGAAATGCGCACCCTCGCCAGCTCACCCTGCAAGGCCGAGACGGTTTGGCGCAGGGCTTGGCTGCGGGCAATCGTGGCATTAATCTCCGCGGCGGCCGACCCTCCGTTAGTGTTCACGATTTTCTGAACTACCTCCTGCGCGACAGCGGATCCTGCCTCTGCCTCTGCGGCGGTAACCTCGGCTTCTGGAAGGGCTGCTTCGATTTCGTCGGCTACCTTTTGGCAGACGCCTGTTCCGCCGCAGGTTGCTCCTACTTCTCCGAGGACGACTATGGCGGGTCCGGTAGCTATCGCAGCGCCTACTATTACGCCAATCCCTAGGGCGCCGCCGGCGGATGCTGCGAGTGCCTTTGTCAGGCCGTCGGGGTCGTAGTCGGGGTGGTCGGGTTCGAGGCAAGCGCCGCTCATGGGGTCGGATACGCAGGCATCGGTGCTGAAGGCGATTTCTGCTGTGACGGGTCCTCTGTCGTCGGATCCGTTGGTGGTGTGGTTGGTGTGTGCTTGTGCTGCGGCGGCGTCTGCGGCGTTGGCGTTGTTCCAGAGTTCGGCGGTGTTGTCTCCGGGGTCTGAGCTGTGGTTTTGGTCGCCGTCGCCGATGTAGCCGGTGCCGCCGTGGACGGCGTCGGTGCCGGCGCCGGTGAAGCCGCCGCTTGCTCCGGGGGCGCTGTAGTCCTCGCATTCGCCGGTGTGGACGAAGGCGCAGGAGACGTAGCCGGTGGGGTCGGTGAGGTTGGTGGGACTGTTTTCTACGTAGCTGTAGTGGTTGAGGGTTTGGCCGTTGGCGGGGTTTTTGATGAGGGGGTCGGGGGTGAGGAAGCGGTTTTCGGTGGGGTCGTAGAGGCGGCCGTTCATGTTGATGGTGCCGAGGTCGGTGTTCATTTCGTGG
>NZ_JBEXCW010000322.1:0-1444 GCF_040605435.1 Streptomyces sp. NPDC005574 | reverse complement strand
CTTCAATACCCTCGACGACTCCGGTGCCGCCGACTGGCTGTGGCACCAGTGCGCCACGTACGACGAGCTCAGCGAGGAGCAGCGGCAACTCCTCACCGACCTCGGCATCACCACCGAGGTAGCCCGCAGCGCCCTGGACCACGCACGTACGGCCCCGAAGAGGCCGGCGGCGACCCCGGCCCCGGACGTGGAAGACAAGGACGGTAACGCCGGAAGAGCTGCAAGCCCTGCGGCTCTTCCGGGTCGACGCCGCACTCGGCGTGCCACCGAGCCGAAGCGTCCCCGCGAGCCCCGCCGCCACCTCGGGCACCGCCCCGATCTGAGGCCACGCTTCGAGACAGCCCTGGCACACGCCCGCGCCTACGCAGCCGAACACGGCCACCTCGCAGCTCCCCGCGACACCCGGGACGACGGCTATCCGCTGGGGTGGTGGCTGTTCAGCCAGCGCAACCGCGCCAAACAACGCGCCCGCGCCGGACTGCCGCCCTCACCCCACCTGACCGAACTCGCGGCGATCGACCCCTGGTGGAACCCGCCCTGGGACCTGCACTGGCAGCGCAACTACTACCGCGCCCGCAACCACGTCGAAGCGGGCCGCCCCTTCAACCCCGCGGCCCGCATCCCTGCACCGAGCACCGTCTTGGGCAGTTGGATCACCCGGGCCTGCCTCCAGTACGACCAGCTCCACCCCGGCCAGCAGCACCTGTTGAACGCCATCGGCATCACCGCTCAGACAGCTGGCCACTGGCGGCCCGGTCCCCGGCCCCGGTCCCACGCCGAAGCCCTCGCTCATGCCCGTACCTGGGCAGCCGACCACGGCCACCTCTGCCCTGCGATCAAGACCGTCCGCGACGGCTTCCCCCTCGGCAAATGGCTCGACAGCCAACGCCAACTCGCGAAAAAACGCAGCAGCCCCTCCCCCACCCAGCAGGCTCTCGCCACGATCGACCCCTGGTGGAACCCGCCCTGGCCCATCCTGTGGCAACGCGCCTACCAACAGGCCCGCACCCACCCCCGTCACCCCACGACCCGCCACTGGGTCCAAAAACAGCAACGCGGCTGGCTACTCCTCCACCCCGACCAACAACACCTCCTGGTGACCGACGCCCCGACCGGCGGACTCTTCGGCTTCCGCTACTGACCTCCGCCACGCACCACAGCCGAACTCAGCCGCCAGCCCCGATCCCCCGGCGCACCCAGCTCAGGTCCCGCCACTGACAACGGGGCATCGCTTACCAACAATCGTTAGAAGTGACCAAGCCGCAGAACGCATGACCAGACCTGATCAGGAAGCCTGCGACCTGAACAATCACCAGCTGACACCGCGCCACATCACCCTTGACACCCACCATCCCCAGCCGAGGGCCTTACCCCACAGACGAACTACAACTGATCAGCACAGGTCCCAGCCACGACCACTGATCAGAAACACCCACCCTGGACA
>NZ_JBEXCW010000321.1:0-1457 GCF_040605435.1 Streptomyces sp. NPDC005574 | reverse complement strand
CCCGTTACCTTCTTCGTGGCCTCGCAATGGGGCTCCCGGCCTTCGGCCCCGGTATGACTTGAGCCCCCAGTCGAGATGATCGAAAAGGTGGTGTCGCCGGGTGCCGGAGGCATTGGCAGACCGCTGATTAGAGGCACGAGCGCCCCTTGGGCAGTCTCTTCGTAACGTGGATGCCGGCACGCTGATGCCGCAGGTGAGGCCGGGGAGAACGCGAGCACGGGAGCGAAGGGCATGACGGACGAGGCTGGCATCGACGTCTATCTGGGTCTGGACGTCGGCAAGGGCGATCACCACGCCACCGCCGTGAGCCGGGCGGGGAAGAAGGTGTTCGACAAGCCGCTGCCCAACAGCGAACCGAAGCTGCGGGAGGTGTTCGACAAGCTCCAGGCCAAGCACGGAACGGTACTGGTGGTCGTCGACCAGCCGGCCTCCATCGGGGCCCTGCCCCTGGCGGTCGCCAGGGATACGGGCTGCCAGGTCGCCTACCTGCCCGGACTCACGATGCGAAGGATCGCCGATCTTTACCCCGGCGAGGCGAAAACGGACGCCCGCGACGCGTTCATCATCGCGGACGCCGCCAGAGCGATGCCCCACACCCTGAGGACGATCGACCCCACGGACGACACCGTTGCCGAGCTCGCGATGATCGCCGGGTTCGACGATGATCTCGCGGGCGAGTCCACCCGCATCGCCAACCGACTCCGCGGCCTGCTCACCCAGATCCATCCTTCCCTGGAACGGGTTTTGGGCCCGCGGATCCAGCACCCGGCCGTGCTCAAGTTGCTGGACCAGTTCGGCTCCCCGGCTCAGATCCGCAAAGCCGGACGCCGTCGCCTGGTGACCTTGATACGTCCCAAGGCGCCGCGGATGGCCGAACGGCTGGTCGAGGACATCTTCACCGCACTCGACGAACAGACCGTTGTCGTCCCGGGCACCGACGCTGCCGCGCTGATCGTCCCCAGCCTCGCCGGCTCGCTCCAGTCCGTCCTTGACCAGCGCAAAGTCCTTGCCGCCCGGATCGAAGAACTCCTGGAGGCCCACCCTCTTTCCCAGGTCCTGATCTCGATGCCCGGCATCGGGATCAGGACCGCGGCCCGCATCCTCATCGACGTCGGCGACGGCAGCGGCTTCGCCACCTCCGGCCACCTCGCCGCCTACGCCGGCCTCGCCCCCGTGACACGGAACTCCGGCTCCTCCATCCGCGGCGAACACCCCTCCAGGCGCGGCAACAAACAACTCAAGAGAGCCTTCTACCTCGCCGCGTTCGCCTCGCTCTCCCAGCCCGAGTCACGCGCCTACTACGACCGCAAACGACGCGAGGGAAAACACCACATCGCCGCACTCATCGCACTCGCCCGACGACGCATCGACGTCCTGTTCGCCATGCTCCGCGACGGCACCTTCTACCAACCACCCACACCCGCTACGGCTTGACGAAAACCATAGAGGCACCTTTT
>NZ_JBEXCW010000320.1:0-1466 GCF_040605435.1 Streptomyces sp. NPDC005574 | reverse complement strand
CCTCCGCCCCCGTGCACGCCGCCCTGTATTCTGATGCGGCGGCAGCTCGGCATACGAAGACGGTCCGGGGTGTGGAGGCGGCCCGGCACCTAGATAACCTTGATCACTGGAAAGGTATTGCTGCGGCACCAGATTCGTCGGATAATCGCCCATCCCGCCGGAAGGCCCATAGAACTGAGCAGCCGGCTCCGGCATAGCAGAAGAATTCCAGGTGGACGAAGACGGTCCGGCGGGTGGAGGCGGCCCGGCACCTAGATGCCCTTGATCACTGGAAAGGTATTGCTGCGGCACCGGATTCATATAATCGCCCGTCCCGCCGGAAGGCTCATAGAACTGAGCAGCCGGCTCCGGCATAGCAGAAGAATTCCAGGTGGGCGGGTTGACAGAATACCAAGACGGTCCGGCATGTGGAGGCGGATCTGCGGAAGCAGTGAGTGAAATCCCTTCCATTCCCTGAGTCAATCCAGTGAACTGGCTGCTGTCTCTCTGCGCCGGATAACCCTGTGAGTCATGGGCAATGTAGGAAGTCGACGAATTCTGCGGCTGCTCACCGTGAAGCCCCCCGGTGCCGGCATCCGCGACGGCTACGGTCTTCCATCCGCCCTCCACCTCTACAGGGGAAAGGCCACTGAGTTTGAACTCCTCGATCAGCTCCGGCGCATACGCTCTTTTACGCCCGGAGATTCGCTGAGCCTTCAGGAAATTACCGAGGGGAACGTTGGTGACGATACCATTGATGTTCACCTCGACCCCTTCACCCCGCTTGGGCAACGGCAGGCCGCGCTCTTTCTGGGCTTTCAGCGCGGCCGCGTAATGGGAGTCCTTCCATGGGATAATAGTGGTCTTCGGGTCCCGTGGCACCGCCCATTTGCCGTCTTTTTGAATGGGTGTGATGTGATAGAGTCTAAACGCTTCAATCAGCTCCGGCGCATACTCTTTCTCACGCCCCTCATTTCGCTGTGTTTTCAGGAAATTACCGAGGGGAACATCGACGCTGATACCATTGATGTTCACCTCGACCCCTTCATCCCGCTTGGGCAACGGCAGGCCGCGCTTTTTCTGGGCTTCCAGTGCGGCCGCGTAATGGGAGTCTTTCCATGGGATATGAGTGGTCTTCGGGTCCCGTGGCACCGCCCATTTGCCGCCTATTTGAATGGGCGTGATATGATAGAGTCTAAACGCTTTAATCAGTTCCGGCGCATACTCTCTCTCACGCCCCTCATTTCGCTGTGTGTTCAGGAAATTACCGAGGGGAACTTTGGTGACGATACCATTGATGTTCACCTCGACCCCTTCATCCCGCTTGGGCAACGGCCGGCCGCGCTTTTTCTGGGCTTCCAGTGCGGCCGCGTATTGGGCGTCAGAATATGTTGGCACAGCTCATCTCCTCCAGTCCGGACCAGAATATCTTGATGGTCCCGAGCCCTCCATGGTTCGCCCCGCGCGAGGCTTCTTGCCTTCTTCAT
>NZ_JBEXCW010000319.1:0-1471 GCF_040605435.1 Streptomyces sp. NPDC005574 | reverse complement strand
CGACATCGTCCCCGCCGAGCACCGACACCCCACCGCAGCCGACCTGCTCACCTCAGTCGGCACCGATAACCACCAGGTTGTTTCTTGACGGCTTCGGTCGACGGGAAATGGAATTGTGCACGCCACCTTGCCTTCGATGCCCGCAGCTTGGGATTCCTGGGCGAGGTCACGTATCCACCGGTATCAGCTGCTCGACATTTCACTCCGTCCACGCTGGCACGTGGGCGACGATCGATACGAGCAGCCTCTATCAGTGGCGTCTGCATGCGTAAGCCTGCATACAGCCGGCAGTAGCCGTTCAGCCGGCACGGGACCGGAACGATGGTCGGCGGCAGCACGGGGCGGCCTCGGTCTTTGTTGCGGAGACAGCTGTTGTTGTTGAGGATGGCGGACGCTTCTTGAGAAGATGTCTGCATGAATAGTGACATAGCTGTTAATCTGGCTAACGTTGGGGCTTTGCCCAAAGTGCATACATCGCAACTTGAGTCTTTGGCGGAGCCGTGGTTCAACCGCACAGCGGAGACGCCCGAAGAATTCTTTGTGCTGCTCGGTGAGTTGTATGGCGAACGGCTGCTGATATGGAGGTTCTCCTAGGCCATATCGCGGCAGACGACGATCCGGAGCTCATCCTCTACGGCTACTGGAGCGACCCGGGCACAGAGACAGGCAACTACTTCTACCCGGATGCCGTGGAAGCTACCGGAGGGTACGAGGTTCAGCACTACCATGAGGGCACACCACTGGAAGAAACCATGGATGAGGCCCGCGCTCGCGCCTTGAGAAGGCGTTCTGGTTGACCGAGAGTCTTGTTCGAAAGAACACACGCGCTTAAAGACGTAGGGATGCCGGGCGGTTGAACCGTCGCTGGTGCGTCAAATGTCCCGAAAGTGCCACCGCGTGTTGGAAAAAGGCACCCCGAGTCAGGTCGCTTTTGCGGCCTGACTGCCTGGCTGGCGGGTGAGCCGTCTGGTCATGAGGGTGATCGCAGCCCAGGTGATAAGTGTTTCGGAGTGCTGGACGATTCGTTCGTAGTCTCTCGAGTGTCGGCGGGCGTTCATAATCCAGACCAGGGATCGTTCGACGACCCAGCGGCGGGGAAGGATGACAAATCCAGAGGTGTCTTTCGGGCGGCTGACGGTCTTGATGGTCAGGTTCACCAGCGGTGCAGTGTCCAGCTCTGCAGTTCGTCCCGCTGCTCGAAGCCAGCCAGGGGGTTGGCCAGCAGCCGGGTGGCCTCCTCGAAGATCTCCGCTGCCCGATGGTAGGACAGTCGGGCCCGGCCGGTGATCGGGCATGCGTCCAGAGTAGGGGTACCGGTACTACAGCCGGAGATCTTGAGGGTAGGTGATCGGCGGGATCGGTCGGTGGTGCGCCCAGGGCTGTAGCCGGAGCGGAAGTGGGTCGCCGCGGCGTCGGTAGTGGCTGACCTGGGCTCGGGTCTGGTGTAGGCGGCGCCATAACTCGCAGGTCA
>NZ_JBEXCW010000318.1:0-1494 GCF_040605435.1 Streptomyces sp. NPDC005574 | reverse complement strand
GGTGGCCGCGACCTTCATGGTGAGTAGTGATCACTCCAGGGGGAGGGGGAGTTCCATGATCCAATGGGGCTCGAAGCGCGGCATAACCCCCCCGGATGCCGCCGTGGGCTGCCTCGTGACGGTGGAGGCAGCCCACACCCCTCAGAGGGAACCGTGAAGGGGGGGCTTGCCCCGTCGGCGCGTATGGCTGCCCGGGTGTCGGGGCAGGCATCCGCTGGGGTGCTACTTGGGTGACGGGGCGGGGCTGACCGATCGCGCGGCGTTGTGCTCGCGCGGCGCGGCGATCGAGGCCTTCAGGTGCCCCGGCCGGGAGCCGGTGGCGCCGGGGTGCCGGTGGAGTGACAACCCCACCCCGTACTCAATGTCCTATTTTCGGTGGATTGGGTATTGACTGCTCAGGGCTTTCGTGCCGTCTGGACGTGTGCTGGAAGCAGGACAGGACAGGCAGGTACCCCGGCTTTCGGACAGGCAGTGATCCCGATGACGTCTCCCACTCTCCCCCGCAGCCGGCCGGCGCCGCACGCGGCCGGAGACGACCGACGAAACTTCGGCCTTCTGCTCGACCACGGGCCGCTCGCGCCGGCCACCGCCCGCCACACCGCCCGCCCGGTCCTGACCAGCTGGGGGCTGGACGAAGAGCAGATCTACGACACGCTGCTGGTGATCTCCGAGCTGGTCACCAACGCCGTCACCCACGCCCTGCCGCCGGTCGTCCTGCACCTGCAGGCCACTGCAGACTCCGGGCGCATCCAGGTCCAGGTCAGCGACGGCGGTCCCCAGCCCGTCCCCACCAACTGGGCCGCTGCCAGGCCGGCCGACGAACACGGTCGCGGCGCTGTGATCGTCTCTGCCCTGACAGGCGGCGCCGGCACCGGCCTGGACGCCGAAGGCCTGATCGATCACTGGGCCGACCTCGACGTCGCCTGATCCTTATTCCGGCATCCTGAAATAGCCTCACTGGTTGGCAGCCGGAGCACACCAGGGCACCAGCGGACCTGTCCCACCTGAAGGATCTTTCCGGAGGTGGCCGTGGAAGCGGACGACCTGCTGCAGACCTGCACCCTGTGGAGCAAAGACACGGTCTTGCTCCGGGTGATCGGGGAGCTCGACGTGGCTACCGCTCCGCTGCTGGACCAAGCGGTCACCGCCGCGCTGGTCGGGTGCCCCCGGGATTTCCGCCTTGACCTCACCGCTCTGGTCTTCTGCGACGCAGCCGGCCTGCGGGCCTTGCGACGGCTGACCGACACGGTCCACGTCGCCTATGTCTCCTTCCGCCTGGTCGGTCTCCACCCCAATGTGCATCGCACTCTGGCTCGGCTCGGGACCATGTCCCCCTGGTCCCCACCCCTCCTCCTGCACTGACATGGGGCACCCGGCAGAAAGGCCGAACGGACCATCTGACGAAATCTCGGCATGGTTCCTGGACCGGATGTATATGCGCACTTCTGGCGGGCGGCCTGTGATGAGAAGGTGAGCGCGTCGGTTTTCCTGACG
>NZ_JBEXCW010000317.1:0-1523 GCF_040605435.1 Streptomyces sp. NPDC005574 | reverse complement strand
AGGAGTTTCTGGGCTTTCGCACCAGGCGCAACCGCCTGACCTGCATCGATGCCTCGCCGAACCCCCGAGAACCCCACTCAACTGTGGAACGCAGGCGTCGGGCTTGGTCGGAGTCCAAGACGCTTGCGGGGTCCACAGTGCTGCGCACTTGGCGCCACTTCGCCAGGTCGGGGTACATCTGCGCGAGGACATCTGGGCAGCTGCGTGAGTCTTTGGCGAGATAGAGGCGCCCGCCAGCTTCGAGAACCGTGTGGTCGAGCCGATCGAGCAAGGCCGCAAGGCCAGGAGTGCCTGCGGGGAAATCGAGGGCGAGCGTCCAGCCAGGCCTCGGGAAAGACAGATAGGGGTGGCTGCTGGGACCGAACCGTTTGAGCACGGCGAGGAACGGAAGGCAGCCAGCGCGCTGGAACGCTTCCATGATGCGCACGAGGAGGCGTGCGCTCTCTTGGCCGTGAGGGACGCTGAACTGGTACTGCACCAGCCCCCGCAGGCCGTATAGGCGGTTCCAGTCGGTGACCGAGTCCAGTGGATGAAAGAAGGACCATGGGCTCACCACCCCTTGTGCGGTAGCCGTGCGGTAGCGGTAGTGGTTGTAGCCACGGACCGTGGCGGTGTTGAGGAGAAAACTGCAGATACGGGGTGGAGCCGGCAGCGGTTCACGGTGCCGGGGCAGGCGGGGGCGATTGCGCAGGAATGTGGCGTGATGTTCGGGATGAGCCCAAGCGCCGCGACTCAGCAGGGAACGCCCCAGATTGGCGCCGCGTGCCATGCCGTCGATCCAGGCCACTTGGTGGGGGAGTACTTCGTCGGTGTTTTCCCAGCAGGCCAGCAGTTGGTCCAGATCCGAGCAGCGCTGTGTGCGCTGATACAGCCATCGTGTCGGGACCGATTCGGTGCGCAAAGTGGCCTGGGTGATGATGCCTGTCAGGCCCATACCGCCGACCGTGGCCCAGAAGACCTCCGGCTGCGTTTCGGGAGTCAGAATGAACTCGCCTACCGGAGTCTGCACCGTCATTTGGACGATGTGATCGCCGAAGCTTCCTGCAGCTGGATGATTCTTCCCGTGGACGTCGGCTGCGATGGCCCCGCCGACCGTGACATGTCCCGTTCCGGGCACCACCGGCAAGAACAGCCCCAGCAGCAGAAGGCGGTGCAGCAACACATCCAGTCGCAGGCCCGCGTCCACAGTCACGGTCCCGGCGTCGATGTTGGTGCAGTGGATGCGCGACAGACCAGCGGTTCGGGCGACGGTACCACCAGCGTTCTGTGCAGGATCGCCGTAGCTGCGACCGCTACCCCTTGCGATGATGCCGCGTGGTCCCGGACGGGCCAGCAACTCCTTTAGCTCACGCACCGAGGTGGGCGAGACAACGGTGGCAGCGGTGGCTGCCGTGCAGCCCCAGCCGGTGAGAAGAGCGGCGGGTGGTTTGACCTCGGATATTCAGCGGCTGAGGTGATCTGATCGGGTATCAGCAGAAGGTGCCCGTGGCCTGCGAGGATGCGAGTGTTGAGGTCGTATCCGG
>NZ_JBEXCW010000316.1:0-1525 GCF_040605435.1 Streptomyces sp. NPDC005574 | reverse complement strand
CTCGCTATCCGCCAGCCGCTGTTCGACAGCCGCCGCCGTCACCTCTACCGTGATCAAAGCGCCCTCCACTGGCGCTCACACGGCCCTCCCGGACGCCTGCAAACGAGCGGGAGGGCCGTGGCCATGTTCAGGACATGATCACGGTGCCGCCCAGCACCCCGGAGATCAATCCTCCTGCACCCACCACTTCGCCATCGCCATCAGCAGTGGCACAACACTGCCCGCTCATACGCATGTTGAGTGGCTATCTACAGCTGCCGGCCCGCCAGCCGCCTCGCCGCTGCTGGCTACCTGTCGTGGCTGGAGGTCGCCTCATGGAGCCCCGACAAGACCACAGCCCCGCTGGCTACGGTCCAGCGGGCGCTGCGCCGCTGAATGAGCGGTCTTGGCCGGTCGAGCCGGTGGGCCGTGTACGTGGACGCGTCAGACGGCGAACAGGTGCCGGCTTTGCTGCGGGTGAGGACTCTGCTGCGCAATTTGCTGCGGGGTGAGGTCGGGTTCGCGATGATCGTCTCTGGGGTCGCGTTCCTGTCGTGCGGCCGTGGAGGTGGGGTGGGTGTCGATGCGGCCGGTGGGACTGCCGGAGATCCCGGAGCAGACTGTGAGGGTGGCCCGGGCGGCGTTCCCGAAGGGCAGCCTGGCGATCCGGGTCCGGGACCGGCTGGCGGAGGTCTTCGCCGATGAGCCGTTCGCGGGGGCGTTCGGGGTGCGGGGGGCTCCGGGCATGTCGCCGGGGGTGTTATCGCTGGTCACGGTATTGCAGTTTGCCGAAGACCTGACCGATCGGCAGGCTGCCGCGATGACGGTGCGGGCCATCGACTGGAAATACGCCCTCGGGATGGAGCTGACGGACACCGCCTTCGATGCCAGCGTGTTGTCCAGGTTCCGGGCCCGGCTCGCTGACAACAGTATGGAGCGGGTGGTCTTCGACCGGCTCCTTGAGCACTGCAAGGTACGTCGGCCTGGTGGGGGCCGGGGGCAGACAGCGCACCGATTCCACGTATGTGATCAGTGCGGTGCGGGACTTGAACCGTCTGGAGTTGGCCGGGGAGAGTGTGCGGGCCGCCCTGGAAGCCCTCGCTACCGCGGCCCCGTCCTGGCTGGCCGGGCAGATCGGTATCGCGGAGTTCGCCGAGCGGTACGGACCGCGTGTCGACGGCTGGCGGATGCCGTCCTCGCAGACCAAACGTGACCGCCTCGCCCAGGTCTTCGGCCAGGACGCCCTCGCCTTGTGCCGGGCAGCGTGGGCCGCCGATGCCCCGGTGTGGATCCGCGAGATCGAGGCAGTGGCCCTGCTGCGGCAGGTCCTCGTGCAGACCTACATCATCCGGTCCGATGCCCGGGGACGGCAGGTGATCAGGAAGCGGGACACCGACGACGGCGTCCCGCCCGGCAGGCTCCGCCTGGCCTCCCCCTACGACGCGGACGCACGCTGGGCAGCCAAAGGCGATGACCACTTCTGGCTCGGCTACAAGGTCCACCTCACCGAAACATGCGGCACACTCCCCGAAGCCGAAGCCGAAGC
>NZ_JBEXCW010000315.1:0-1536 GCF_040605435.1 Streptomyces sp. NPDC005574 | reverse complement strand
GGACCCCACGAGAGGCCCACGACGAGTACCTAAATCAACAGCTCGCCGCATGAATTAGCCAATAAGCACCTGTCCGGAAAACGCGGGGCCCCTCAGTGGGAGGGGCTGCAGCCGTGCTCGCGCCATCACCCGCTACCCGTGAACCGTCGAATCGGGGACTGCCTGGGGTGGTGACGAGGGCGACGGCGGCATAGCCGTAGTAGCCGTCCCGGGCCTTGGTGCCGACCTGCCCGTCGCCTGCTGTCCAGACGTCCTTCTGCGGCTCAGCCGTGCCCTTCAGTCGTTGGTGGCTCCACTGTCAGGGGGACCGACTACTGTGGCCGGAGGTCTTGATCGATCCGGTGGGAGTGGTGGGCAGTGGCGGGCGAGACGCTGGCGACGGTTGTGGGGAATCTGACCGCTGATCCGGAACTCCGGTTTACAGCCGCGGGGATTCCGGTGGCCGGTTTCACGGTGGCGTCGACGCCACGCACCTACGACCGCGAACACGGCCAGTGGGTGGATGGTGAGCCGTTGTTTCTGCGGTGTTCGCTGTGGCGGCAGGTCGCTGAGAATGCTGCCGGGTCCCTGGCCAAGGGTATGCGTGTCATCGTCACCGGACGGCTCAAGCAGCGGACCTTCGACGACAACGAGGGACAACGCCGCACCGTCGTCGAGATGGATGCCGAAGACATCGCGGTCTCCCTTGCGTATGCGACCGTTTCTGTCACCAAGGCTTACCGGCCCGGCGGGAGCGGAGCGGCCGCACCGGTACCGCGTCAGCAGTCGCAACAGCCCAGCGCCGAGGCGGAGTCACATCCCTTCTGAAGAATCAGGCTCGTGAGAGGTGAACGCAGACGGCAACTCGTGGGCGCCGCACAGAGCACCAAAACCACTACGTGTTGCGGCAAAACCTCAGCAACCAAGAGTAGACGCTGAAAGTGACGCATTCTTTGCCGGTGCCGCGGTGAACCTGCCTGGCTGCGTGGCCGCGGATTGTGCGGTTGACGGTGCAGGCGAGCCGTTCCAGGTGACTGTTGTGGACAGATCGGTGCTGTTCGGGTTTCGTTGGGTATCTGCCGTATTTGATGAGCGGTCGTGCGGCAGGCGGCCCGGTCCCGGTCTTGTGTCGGTTCTCGACTGGGCTTGGCAGGCCGCTCATGGTGGCAAGGGAGAAGGGAACCCAGGCCACCATGAGCGGCCGGGTGCTGGCCGCCTATTTCTTCCGTCCGGTGTTTTCCCCCTGGCGGTGCAGCGGGTTTCTTCTCCTTTCATGATGGTGCGCGATCGTGGCAGGGTCGCGTCCAGAAGGTGGTGTAAAAGGCGACGAGCGTAGGTTTCCGTACTGAACCGACCAAAGTTCGTACGAGGAAGGACCCACGCTCGTGCACAAGCGAGTATCCCCGACCGAGGCTATCCGCGGCGAGATCGATGCCGTGTTCGCCGAGGGCCGTCCGCTGGCCCTGAGTTCCACAGTTAGTGGTGCCGACTAGGGCACGAAAATGCGGGTTGATCTGCGGAAATGCCTGTGAGCACGCTGAGGTGGCGTGTCACTAG
>NZ_JBEXCW010000314.1:0-1536 GCF_040605435.1 Streptomyces sp. NPDC005574 | reverse complement strand
CGGTAGTTCGTTAAATCCGGTGGCGGTGTGGGTTGACGGTAGGCCGGGTTGGTCGTAGGCCGGTGGTAGGAGTCAACTTCACTGCTGGGGGCTGAAGATGACCGCTCGCCGTCCGTGTCCGCCCGCGCCGGGGCCGTTGGAGGAGTACGCGGCCCGGTTCGACGACCTCTTCTTCAGCCTGGCCCAGCGGCGGGGTTTTCGCGAGTACCTGACCGGGCTGCTGGCGCCGCGGGAGCGGAACAAGACAATCACCTGCCTGGCAGGGGCGGAGCCGGTGGCGGGTGCGGGGATGCCGGGGGTGCAGCGGCTGCAGTTCTTCCTGTCCGAGTCGCCCTGGGAGGTCGAGCAGGTCAACGACCGGCGGCTCGAGCTGCTGCGCGAGGAGCCGGCGACGGCTCCGCACGACGGCGGGGTCATCGTGATCGACGACTCCGGGGACCGCAAGGCCGGCACAGCGACCGCGCATGTGGGCAGGCAGTGGCTGGGACGTTTGGGCAAGACGGACAACGGCGTCGTCACGGTGACCACGGTCTGGACCGACGGCCGTGTGTACTACCCGCTGCACGCGACGCCCTACACCCCTGCCCATCACTTCGCCCGCGACCGCTCCGACCCGGCCTTCCGTACGAAACCGCAGCTGGCCGCTGCCCTCGCGGCCCGCGGGAAGGCGGCAGGCTTCGGCTGCCGGGCGGTGGTCGCCGACTGCGCCTACTCCGTCAGCGACACCTGGTATCTCGCGCTGCGCGAGGCCGGCCTGGCCTACGTGGTCGCGCTCAAGCCGCACCGCGGCACCTGGGCCCGGGCCGACCAGCCGCACACCCCCATCGAAGCCGCCCACGCCCTGACCTGGAAGGATGCCAAGCATCCCGGCGACTGGACGCCCGTGGAGCGTCACTTCCGCGACGGGCACACCGAGACCTGGTGGGCCGCCGATGCCCGGCTGGGCGGCTATGGCCCCACCTCACCCTGCCGGCTGGTCGTGGCCACCACCGACCCGGCCCAGCTGCCGGAGAAGGCCACCTGGTATCTGGCCACCAACCTGCCCCACCCCGATGCACCCCACGCCAAGGCCAGTCCGCACCCGCCGGCCGACCTCGCCGAGATCGTCCGCCTCTACGGCCTGCGGCCGTGGATCGAGCAGAGCTACAAACAGATCAAGGACGAACTCGGCTGGGCCGACTTCCAGGTCCGCTCCGACCGCGCCATCCGCCGCCACCAGACCCTGGTCAACTGCGCCTTCTCCTTCTGCTGGGACCAGTGGTTCGCCCCACCCGGACCCCTGGACGACACCGCGCCGGACCCCTGTCCCGACGAAGGCCCAGAGAGGGGGGCCAGACATACCCCACCAGGCCCAACAGCCCTGCTGGCCCAAGGCCTTGCGCGCCATCCGTTCCTGGCTCACCCCCGCCATCACCCTCACCCGATGGTGGCAAGCATGGACGGACACGGATCCACCCCATGAACTCCAGGCCCTGATCGACGCGGTCACCACCGGACACGGCATTGACCTCTACCTCCGGATTTAACGAACTACCG
>NZ_JBEXCW010000313.1:0-1540 GCF_040605435.1 Streptomyces sp. NPDC005574 | reverse complement strand
GGAAAGAGGCACTGAACCAGTTCTCACTCTTCTTCGAGGACCGGCTCAGCATCCAATGAAACCAACCGACTTACACAAGATCGCTGACACGCCCCAGGATCGGGCGGGGCCGTTATCGCACGGTGCCGCAGGACGTCCGGGGCGTCGAAGGCGCACCTGTTCTCGCTGCTTGACCGCATCGTTGGCTGCCTGATCGGCACGGCGAGTGGTCGTGGCTACGCGTTCGCCTGCTTGCCGTCGGCCCGGCGGGAAGCGGGGCTGTGGGTGAGGATGCGGCGGAGTTCGGCGGTCTGCTGGTCGATGGCCTGCGGGCCGTTGCCGGTGAGCAGCCGCACGGTCGGCTCGTAGGCGGTTTGCGGGGCGGAGATGTTGGGGGAGGACGCGACGGTGAAGCCGGCTTCCTTGATGGCCACGTCGACGAAGTAGGGGAGTCGGGTCTTCTTGCCCGGGACGTGCGGGTAGAGAAAACTCAGCGCGAACAGCTCGCCCATCTTGGGGACGGTCGAGATGGGGGCGGCGAGGAACGGGTTGTCC
Source organism: Streptomyces sp. NPDC005574 (assembly GCF_040605435.1). Taxonomy (NCBI): domain Bacteria; kingdom Bacillati; phylum Actinomycetota; class Actinomycetes; order Kitasatosporales; family Streptomycetaceae; genus Streptomyces; species Streptomyces sp. NPDC005574. The sequence goes on along the minus strand of NZ_JBEXCW010000313.1, from coordinate 1,006 downwards.
TTCACGGAGTAGGCGGCGCCCTGCGCGTCGATGCGCTGGCGGGTGGAGGTCACCGCGATGGGCGCGTGGCAGATCAACGAGATGGTGACGCCGTTCTCCCGGGCCACGTGGAGGGTTTCGCCGAGCCACGGATTGTCGCGGAAGTCGACCATGGGGGCGTGACCGCCGGGGGTGTGGATGAAGTCGAAGTCGGCGAAGGTGAACGCGTCGGCCGCGTCGCGGTGGCGCTGGACGAGGTCCTGCAGCGAGTGGAAGGTGGCCTCGGGCAGCTTGTCGAGGCGGCGGATCAGTTCGGGGCGGTACTCGGCGAGCTCCGGTTCGCTGTTGGGCAGGAGGTCGGAGACCGGGATCCGGCCGATGTGCCGCTCAAGCAGCCCAACTTCCTGCTCGCGGCGGGCGACCAGCTCGGGGTAGCGCTGCCGGAAGCTGTTGACGGTGAACGAGCGGCGGCGCTGCTGCATGCGCAGGGGGATCGTCCTGGCGCCGATCTTTTCGATGTAGTGCATGGACAGGGCCATGCCGTTGATATCGAGTTGCGGGGCGTTGCCGTCGGGCGTGGCGAAGGTGAACTCGTAGTCGTCCTCGAACTCCTTGAGCACTTGAGCCACCTCCACCAGGAAGAACCCGGTCGAGATCGACGTGACCTCGGCCGGCGCTGCCAGCGGCAGCCGGTGGCCGGACGAGATGATGATCAGTGCGCGACGCTTGGTGGTGGGCATTACGGGGCTCCCTTCAGTGGGCCTCGATGGCGTGGGCTGGGTGGGCCTGGTCGGCCCACTCCTGGTTGTGTTGCTGTTTGTTGTGCGGGACGAGTTGCTCGGACTACCGGCCGAGAGGCATCCGCAACGGGGTCGGCATGGCGCTTGCGGAAGCAGGGGATGTCGCATCCCGCTGGGGAAGGGCCTGCTGCCTGCGGGGGTGAGGGAGCCTGGGCGGGTGTGCCACCCAGGCTCCCTCAGGTGGCCCGCGGCCTCGAGCAACCTCCTGCTGGGGCGCGGGTTCATCT
>NZ_JBEXCW010000312.1:0-1542 GCF_040605435.1 Streptomyces sp. NPDC005574 | reverse complement strand
ATATGCATCGAAAACCCTTCACTGAACGACTACTGCAACGACGGTAAACACCCAACCGTCGCCGTCTAGCGCAACAAACTAGCCCGAGGTATACCCCTCGCATAAACCTGAAAAAATCAGACTCAATCTACTCCAGAAAAGAGATACAACCGCACCGGAGAATGTCGCTGATCTATCATTTTTCCGAACAGTCGAGCAGTCAGGTCCGATCTACTACAGGGAGGGAATATGACCTCCCAACATGAGCAATCATGGCTGCCTTGCTGGTGTTGTTTGTTGAGAAAGCGCCAGCCGCTCCGCACACGGCACCCGACAGGTTTCTAGTTAGCCCGCAGGCTACGGCACATGGCCTAAATTCGACTGAGTATTCTTCACTCAAACAATGCGGCAAGACACAATTAGGGGTTTCATGAATCAGATGGGGATCTCCGGCCGCGTAAGGTGGTCGAGCAGGCTGGTGATCAGCCGCCACTGCTCGCGGCGTACGGTGCCGTCGTCCAAGGTGACGGTGATCCAGGCCTTTATGACCCGGGCCGGCAGTGACGGGTAGCCGTGTCCGGGCCGGTAGGGGCCCGGCAGGCGGGAGAGGTAGGAGCCGTCCGGCAGGCGGCGCACGATGGCCGGGCAGCGGCGGGCGCCCGAGCGCACCAGGAACTGAGCACCGGTGGCACGGACCTGTTCCAGCAGGGCGCGGGAGTCGAAGGCGGTGTCGGCCAGCAGCAGCATCGAGGCGTCAAGGCAGTCCAGCAGCCGTGCGGCGTACACGGTCTCGCCGTTGGCCTCGGGGCCGAAGGCGGCCGAGAGCAGGGCGCGGGTGCCGCACTCGACGATCACCAGCAGGCGCAGCAGCGGGTAGCCGAACTCCCTCTTGTCCCCGGCTCGTTTGGGGTAGCGCCAGGTGACCTGCTCGTCCTCGGGAACGTGCAGGCTGGTGCCGTCCACCGCGACGGTGCGCAAGCCCCGGTAAAGCACGCCTGGCCGGCCACGCTCGCCGACGGGACCGGCCAGGGTGTGGAACAGCAGCTTGAGCGGACGCGCGCCCAGGCGGCGGCGCGCCCGGACAAGGGAGGAGACAGCCGGACGGACGAGGACCGCGGCGGGCAGGTGCATGGTCAACTTGCCCCACACCGCCCGGTAGGAGCAGTGCTCGAACAGCGCCAGGGCGAGGAAGAAGTAGACCATGACGCGGGCGGGCAACAGGCGCACCCGCTTCTCCTGGGCGCCGGTCTCGGCGAGCACCGCGTCCACCAGCGCGAAGTCCACGATCTGGGTCAATTCGCCCAGGTGCCCGGGAGCGTGGACCCCCGATGCCGTCCCACGGACGGCCGTGATGGCAGACTGCTCCTGCAACGGGACTCCCGATGATCTTCCTGCTTGGTCGCAAGATGATCTACCAGGGGTCCCGTTCCACGTTCACAGCAAGGGTTGCATCGCAGGTCGCTGGCTAAGGACTTGCAGATCAATAACTCGCCGTCTTGATCTCCGGTTTGGGGATGCCGAGGCGTGCGGTGAGGTCGGTGAGATCGTCGAGGGTGGCCAGTT
>NZ_JBEXCW010000311.1:0-1548 GCF_040605435.1 Streptomyces sp. NPDC005574 | reverse complement strand
GGAAAGAGGCACTGAACCAGTTCTCACTCTTCTTCGAGGACCGGCTCAGCATCCAATGAAACCAACCGACTTACACAAGATCGCTGACACGCCCCTGGCCGTGGCGGAGAACGATGCGCAGCGGGCGCACGCACGAAACCGGGTCTACATCGGCGCGGTGAACGTTTCGGCGTCCACGGTCACCGCCATCGGCCTGGACCGCCAAGTGCCCAACGTAAAGCTGTCCAGCTGCCTGGACGTCTCCCATTGGCAGCCCGTCGTAGCCGACACCCGCGAACCCGTCGACCTCCCCACCGGCCGGCTGACTAAGTACCTGATCGCCACCACGCTGGAAGAGTGGCCGGAAGGCTGGCGCGTCGTCCGGGACGAGCCCCAGGGCAAGAAGTGTTGACGCCCACCCGCACCGCAATCGCCGTCGGCGTCGCCATCCTGGCCTTTCTCGGCACAATGCCCACTGCCCTTGCGGACGGGCTCGGCGGCGGCGTGGAGTGCGGCCACTTCATCTGCGAAGTAGAAGCCGACGACCCCGGCCAGGCCGGCAGCGGCGCCCACGACAACACGGGAAACAAGCCTGAAGGAAGCGGCACGAGCAGCAGTCCGTGGACCTGCACCTACAAGCTGATGTCACCACAGCCTCCGACGGGCTCCCTGGACTGGGAAGGGCACAAGCCCGGTGACGGCGCCGTCTACACACAGACCTGCCACTACCTCGACAGCCCCGACAGCGTCGTCCGGCGGCAGTGGCTGGCCAACCCGCCGCCCCAGGCAGCGACCGTCGACCCAGCCGTTCTCGCCCAGCGAGCCGTCGACAGCATGAAACTCGCCGGCCCCGACATCGCCAGCCCACGACCGACAGGAAAATACCTGGTCGGAATGCCGATGTGGATGTGGGTCAACCAAAGCCCGACCACCTACGGACCCAACACCGCCAGCGCCTCCGCAGGCGGCGTGAGCGTCACCGCGACCGCGAAAGTCTCGAAGATCGTGTGGCAGACCGGAGATGGCACCGCCGTGACGTGCACCGGCCCCGGCACCCCGTACACCGCAGCCGCAGGCAAGAGCGACTCTCCCACCTGCGGCCACACCTACACGCGCACCTCCACCGGACAGCCCGAGGGCCGCTACCAGATCACCGCCACCTCCACCTGGACCATCAACTGGCAGGTCACCAGCGGCGGCGGCGCACAAGCCGGACAGCTCACCGAAACCCGGCAATCCCAAGTTTCGGCCCCTCTTACGGAGCTCCAGGTCCTCAACTGACATCAGCAGTCGCGACCGTCACGCTCCTACCGGCCGCAGCGCCAGCCGCATAGATCAGCCTCGGCCGGTACCTATCGCCGTGGCTGCAACCTACGAATCACAGACGCCACCGCGCCCTGACGCCTACGAATCAAACGCAAGATGCGGCCGCCGGGGACGACACGGGCGTTCCTGGGGGACTGGGGATCTTCCGCGGGCGTGTCAGCGATCTTGTGTAAGTCGGTTGGTTTCATTGGATGCTGAGCCGGTCCTCGAAGAAGAGTGAGAACTGGTTCAGTGCCTCTTTCC
>NZ_JBEXCW010000310.1:0-1592 GCF_040605435.1 Streptomyces sp. NPDC005574 | reverse complement strand
GTCCAGGTCGCCGGTGACGGTGTGGGGCACGGGGTGCAGGGCCCGGTGAAGCGCGATGGACAGGTGGGGGCGGTGGCAGACCAGGGTCAGGGGGATGCCGGTGGTGTCGCGCAGGTGCAGGAGGCACTCGAGGCGGCGTGCGGTGAGCCGGTGGGCGCGCAGGACGGTGAGCCGGGCGGCAGGCAGGGCGGCGATCCAGGCGGTGGCGGCCTCCCACGCGGGCTGTCGGCCCGCGCGGAAGCGGCCTGGCAGTAACGGCGGTTTTCCCAAGGCTGCGAGGAGATCGTGGGCGAGAGCGGTGTCGCTGGTGGTGCCCGGTCCGGGGTGCAGGGTGATCCGGCCGACGGCGGGATCGTGGGCTGCCAGGGCGGTGTGAGTGTGGGCGACGTCGTCGTATCGGTCCATGACCAGGGCGACGGGCGGCGAGGTACGGCGGGTGGCGTTCATGCGAGGCGGCTGAAGGCCCAGCGCAGCAGTTCCTGATCCACCACGGAGCGTCCCGTGCGGGCCAGGGCGGTACGGGCATGGGCGGTCAGTTGCGCCCACGCGCGGAAGTTGCCGTGCGCGGCGTGCTGGTCGGCGAAGGCGATGTCGTCGGGGTCGGCGTCGGCCCAGACCGGGTGGAACAGCGGAATCACCTCAAGGACCTCGGCGGGGGTGAGGCGGGTGAAGTGCTGCCAGATGAAGACGCGGGAGGACAGCATCGGTTCGCGGCGCAGCACGGTGTGGCATCCCTCGCCGCCGACGAAGATGATCGCGAGCTGGGTTGAGGGTTCGTCCCAGAGGTAGCGGAAATATTCGAACGCCTCCCCGTTGAGCCACTGCGCCTCGTCCACCAGGAACGTGCGGGGGCGTTCGGCCAGCGCGGTTTTCAGCAGCCGGTCGAACTCACTGGGGTGGCGCGGTGGTTCGCCGGCCAGGTCCAGCGCGGTGAACAGTTCGTAGCGCACGGCGCGGGCGGTGGGCCGGGCCCGGAAGGTGATCTTGCGGACGTCCTCGCCGGGTTCGAGTTCACGCAGGCAGGTGTTGACGGCAAGGGTCTTGCCGAAGCCGGCGCCGCCGTGGATGCACATCATGGCGCGGGCGGCGACGGTGTCGGTGATGTTCTCCCGGGCAGTGAGCAGAGCGCGGGTGGTAACCACGGAGGCGTCGGGTAGGTCGACGTACTGGTAAGTGGCCGCGGTCACGAGGCGTCTCCGTCTTTGTCGGTGGTGAGACGTGCGGCCCGCCCGTCGGGGCCGTCCGGAGCGGGAGCGGAACCACGGCCGGACGGGAGCGGGATGGGCCGGTCTGGTGTGGTCAGCGCGGCCAGGGAAGCAGGGGTTCGCCATCCGGACGGCGGCGCGGCGGGCGGGATGAGGTCCGGCAGCGACAGCTGCGACAGGTCAGTGTCGGTGCTCTGGGCGAGTTCGGCCTCGGCCTGCGCGGTAGTCAACGCACCGAGCCGCTGAGGTGCGGCGGGCTGGTTCACGGCGGCGTAGCGCTCGCGCTGGGAAGCCTCCAGATCCTTCTTGAGGCGGCGGGTGCGGGCGGCCCGTGCTCGCCGTACGGCGCTGACCTGTTCCTCGGTGGCCCGGTCGGCCAGATCTGCG
>NZ_JBEXCW010000309.1:0-1598 GCF_040605435.1 Streptomyces sp. NPDC005574 | reverse complement strand
AAGCGGTTCAACTCGGCGAACGCCGCGTCCAACCCGCCCAAGCTGTCGGTGACCTACAACTACCGGCCCAAGACCGGCACCGACCAGCAGGCCGGTCCGCCGTTCTTCCAGGACGCCTCCGGGGCCTGGTACGTCAACACCACGACGCCGACGCTGAGTGACACGTTCGTCGACGTCAACAACGACAAGGTCGACGGCACTTTCGAGGTCGACGACGCCGCCACCAGCACGCAGGTCGGCAACTATCTGGTGTCGCCGTACGTGCCGTCGGGGCAGCCGGCGTCGGTGACGGTTCCCGCGGGTCTGCTGACGAACGGCAAGACCTACAAGTTCCGCACCAACCCCTACGACGGGCTGCACTACAACAACGACTGGTCGCCGTATGCGACGTTCACCGTCGACACCTCCGCTCCGTCCGCGCCGACCGCGGTGACCTCCACCGACTATCCCTCCGCCTCATGGGTCAAGGGCGCCGGCCAGGCCGGCGTGTTCAAGGTGACGCCTCCATCGGGTGACCAGAACGGCATCGAGTGGTCGCTGGACGGGACGACCTGGACGAAGGTCGCCACCAGCGGCACCACCCCGGTCAACGTCACCGTCAAGCCCGCCAAGGCGGGCACCAACACGCTGCAGGTGCGGGCGACCGACAAGGCGGACAACAAGTCCGAGGCCCTGTCCTACACCTTCCATGTCGGTCCCGGCGGTGTCACCAGTCCTGATGAGGGCACCCGCACCGCTGCCCGGCTGCCGCTGACCGCTGAGGCGGACGGCTCGAAGTTCGACAAGGTGACCTTCTCCTGGCGCCGCGGCGAGGCCGACACCTGGACCGTCATCCCGGCAGGTGACGTGACGACCGGCGGGCAGCCGCTGTCGTCCTGGCCGGTGGCTCTGACCAGCGGCAAGAGCCCGAAGCTGACCTGGAACGCCACCTCGAGCGTGAACCCGGACGGAGCGGTGCAGATCCGGGCCGACTTCACCGGCCCCTCCAGCGCCTCCGCCTCGTCGGACCCGGTCAACGCCACCGTCGACCGCAACGCCGACGGTGCTGCTTCCGAGGATGTGGGGCCTGGTTCGCTGAACCTGCTGACCGGCGACTACACGCTGTCCGACAACGACGCTTCCTTCTTCGGCCTGTCGGTCGACCGCACCGCTTCCTCCCGTTCCCCGCAGGCGGGTGCCGGCACCAGCCAGCAGGCGCCGATCTTCGGCAAGGAGTGGCTCTACGGCGCCGCCGGCGCCCAGACCTCCACCCCGTGGACGGTGCTGGCGAAAACCTCTGCGACGTCGGTGAGTGTCGGCGCCGCCGGCGATGACACGCGGCTGAACTTCACCCAGAACGCGGCGAAGACCGGCTGGATCCCGGAGGTCGGCGCCGAGGACTACGACCTCACCGGCAGCTTCAGCGGCTCCTTCACCCTGAAGAGCTCCGACGGCGAGACGACCACCTTCACCGCGGCCGGCGCCAGCACCACGTTGTGGAACGCCGCCACCTCCTACCTGGAGGGCCTGGCCAACACCACGGCCACCACGGTCAGCGAAGCGGTCACCGTGGGCGAGACCAAGACCTCCCGCCCCAAGCTGCTCATCGCCCCGACCTC
>NZ_JBEXCW010000308.1:0-1598 GCF_040605435.1 Streptomyces sp. NPDC005574 | reverse complement strand
GAGGTCGGGGCGATGAGCAGCTTGGGGCGGGAGGTCTTGGTCTCGCCCACGGTGACCGCTTCGCTGACCGTGGTGGCCGTGGTGTTGGCCAGGCCTTCCAGGTAGGAGGTGGCGGCGTTCCACAAGGTGGTGCTGGCGCCCGCTGGGGTGAAGGTGGTCGTCTCGCCGTCGGAGCTCTTCAGGGTGAAGCTGCCGCTGAAGCTGCCGGTGAGGTCGTAGTCCTCGGCGCCGACCTCCGGGATCCAGCCGGTCTTCGCCGCGTTCTGGGTGAAGTTCAGCCGTGTGTCATCGCCGGCGGCGCCGACACTCACCGACGTGGCAGAGGTTTTCGCCAGCACCGTCCACGGGGTGGAGGTCTGCTCGCCGGCGGCGCCGTAGAGCCATTCCTTGCCGAAGATCGGCGCCTGCTGGCTGGTGCCGGCCCCCGCCTGCGGGGAACGGGAGGAAGCGGTGCGGTCGACCGACAGGCCGAAGAAGGAGGCGTCGTTGTCGGACAGCGTGTAGTCGCCGGTCAGCAGGTTCAGCGAACCAGGCCCCACGTCCTCGGAAGCGGCGCCGTCGGCGTTGCGGTCGACGGTGGCGTTGACCGGGTCCGACGAGGCGGAGGCGCTGGAGGGGCCGGTGAAGTCGGCCCGGATCTGCACCGCTCCGTCCGGGTTCACGCTCGAGGTGGCGTTCCAGGTCAGCTTCGGGCTCTTGCCGCTGGTCAGAGCCACTGGCCAGGCAGACAGCGGCTGCCCTGCCACCGTCACGTCACCGGTGGGAATGGCCGTCCAGGTGTCGGCCTCGCCGCGGCGCCAGGAGAAGGTGACCTTGTCGAACTTCGAGCCGTCCGCTTCAGCGGTCAGCGGCAGCCGGGCGGCGGTGCGGGTTCCCTCATCAGGGCTGGTGACACCGCCGGGGCCGACATGGAAGGTGTAGGACAGGGCCTCGGACTTGTTGTCGGCCTTGTCGGTCGCCCGCACCTGCAGCGTGTTGGTGCCCGCCTTGGCGGGCTTGACGGTGACGTTGACCGGGGTGGTTCCGCTGGTGGCGACCTTCGTCCAGGTCGTCCCGTCCAGCGACCACTCGATGCCGTTCTGGTCCCCCGATGGAGGCGTCACCTTGAACACGCCAGCCTGGCCGGCGCCCTTGACCCATGAGGCGGAGGGATAGTCGGTGGAGGTCACCGCGGTCGGTGCGGACGGAGCGGAGGTGTCGACGGTGAACGTCGCGTACGCCGACCAGTCGTTGTTGTAGTGCAGGCCGTCGTAGGGGTTGGTGCGGAACTTGTAGGTCTTGCCGTTGGTGAGCAGACCGGAGGGAACCGTCACCGACGCCGGCTGGCCCGACGGCACGTAGGGCGACACCAGGTAGTTGCCGACCTGCGCGTTGGTGGCGGCGTCGTCGATCTCGAAGGTGCCGTCGACCTTGTCGTTGTTGACGTCGACGAAGGTGTCACTGAGCGTCGGCGTCGTGGTGTTGACGTACCAGGTGCCGGAGGCGTCCTGGAAGAACGGCGGGCCGGCCTGCTGGTCGGTGCCGGTCTTGGGCCGGTAGTTGTAGGTCACCGACAGCTTGGGCGGGTTGGACGCGGCGTTCGCCGAGTTGAACCGCTT
>NZ_JBEXCW010000307.1:0-1600 GCF_040605435.1 Streptomyces sp. NPDC005574 | reverse complement strand
CCGATGCCTCAAACGCTACGTCGCACGAGAGATCTACCGACTCCTCATCCCCACCACGAAGCCCAGCGGACCGGCGACCCCCGCCCCAACCGGACTTGACATCCATAGGGGCATCAATACCCTTGCGGATCCTGGGCGTCGGAGGCCGCCGCAGCCGCCTGGAATGTATACGATGTGTACGTTTTGCGTACGCCCACCAGGGCCGTCAAGTTCGTGTGCGGTTCGGTTACAGGTAAGCGGTGAACGCCATAGACGGCCTGAGTCAGAGTACTCCGCGCCGCTCGCAAGACGCCGCGTGGTATCGCTGGTACCGTGGATACCATGTCGGATGCCAAAACAGCGTTGAACCTGCGCTTTCCCGATCCTGCGCAGAGGGCCGCGATCGCGGCAGCGGCCAGGCAGGCGGGGGTCAGCATGCAGGAGTACATCCTCTCTGCCGCCTACGACCGTGCGACCGCCGTGGAGCGGCGGTTCCTGGACGGTTTCCAAGCGTCCATGGCCCGCAGCGGCGCGGCTTTCGCGGCCGAGCCGAACAGTCTGGACCCTAGTGCCGAGCAGCGGGTGGCCGAGCAGGAAGCGCAGCGGGAACTCGTGCAGCACCAACAGCGAGGCCACGCCGCGTGACCCAGCCGGAACCGCCGCTCCATCCGCTCGACGTCACGTTCCTGCTGCACGCCGCCGAGTTGCTCGACGGTGATCCGCAGGTCGACGACCTCGGACCGCTGTACGCCGCTGTCGCCCGGGTCAATGCCCGGGCGATGGAGCGCGACATCTACGGATCTCTATATCTCAAGGCCGGCGCCCTGCTCCAGACCTTGGCGAAACTGCCGTGCCTAGAGCACTCCAACGAGGCTTTCACCTGGCATGCGACCGAGGCTTATCTGATCCTGAACGGGCGCGAACTCGACTACCCGCCCAAGGCGGCCGTCGCGTTTGTGCGGGACGCCGCCTCCGGAGCGCTCGGCATCGCCCGGATCGCCCGCCAACTGCGCGACTGGACCGTCGCCTGATCCCGACATGCGGTACCGGGAATGCGCCATGCCCTGCTGACGCCCGCGGTGTGGGACGACGCACTGAAGCAAACCGGCTATTCGCTTCAGCTGAGGGTGGAGACCTGCCGCCGCCCTGGCCCGATACACCGAGCTCCTCACGCTGAGCTGACCTTTGCCGCTACTGACTTCGGCTAGTCAGGGTGAACTTGCCGGAGTGCCTGATGGGCCCGGTGGAGTCGCTGTGTCCGTGGTGTGTGAGATACGCGGATGGGGGCGGTCTGACCGGCGCGGGTCGGCAGCGCCGGGAGACGGTACGTATGCAGGCGGCCGAGTTGTTCGGGCAGGGAATCAAGCCGTTGGAGGTGGCACGGGGGGATTGTCAGCAGTGGTTGCGGCAGCTGGGCCTAGAGCCGGCTGAGATCATTGACTTCTCTGTCAAGCACGTCGAAGTGTGCGATTCCGCGTATCAATATCCGTTGTGGATGGCGGGCCTTGACCCAAGGCCGGGTAGTTAGGGCTTGCCGGGAAACAAGCCGTCGCTTCCGGCTCCGAGGCTCGTTGTCATGGTATGGGGAGTCCGGAGGGGATCGAGGCGGCCCTGGCCGCGA
>NZ_JBEXCW010000306.1:0-1618 GCF_040605435.1 Streptomyces sp. NPDC005574 | reverse complement strand
ACGACACCGCGTCCACGAGCAGCCCCTCCCGGCGATCCGACCAGACAGATGATCATGCCACCGGCGAGGGCTCCCGCTCAACCTGACAATGCCCCGTCACAAGATCTCCGGCTGTAGTACATGGAACCGTGGCAGGTGCGCCGGGACGGGTGCCAGTCGGTCGCCTCTCTCGGCGCCGGGTCCATCGGGTCCGTGCCCGGCAAGCCAGGCGGGTGTTCGGTGTGCAACGCATCGAAGCTCCGTTGGTGACAAGCGATTGATGAATCGCTCGCCCCAACAGAGCTTCGATCTATTCGGTCACACCCCGCCTGACCAGCGCCTTAACGCGAGATCACGCCGACCTTACAAGAGCCCTGAACGAGAAGGGCCGCCTATGTGATCACGGCGCCTTGCAGTGCGATGATCATTTCAATATCGGTCAATGATTCACGAACGGCTCGTGCGAATAGTCCACTGCTAGGGGGCCCGTTGGACCATTGGGATATCCCGCAAGATTCCTGGCCTGCGTTCGCCAAGCCCACGCATAGAGCGAAAGAGGCTGCACGGTTGTAACCACACGACTAGCTCCTGGCGCGTAGCCTCGCTGCATTAGCAGTACATCGTCACCTGACGAGAATGTACTGAAGCTCACATGAGCTCCCGGTCCGTCAATATGCCCAGGAAGTGTCACGAATGTGAAGCTTGTCGGAGTGGCTGAAATTACCCTTACCGGACTGTTTGAAATAGTCGGAAGCCACCCCTTCGGCGCGACTACACTTTCAGTCTCGACATTGTATAGGTTATATTCATTCCCCACTCGGACCCTTCTGGCGCTTGCCGGGGGAAGGCCCGAATCCCATGACTGATGAGTGCTAGGGTCAACGGGTTGCACTGTGAAAGGGAAGATTGCGTTCGGATCTTCTTGCATGACGCCCATCTTGCTTTCTGCGGTGTCCCCAGCCTCAATTGAACCAACCCTCCAGACGAACGCATAATTTGCACCTTCCGTCACCCACATGGGTCCATCACCTATCAGGCGATTATCTCCAGAAAACCCGACTCTGGCATTTGCATTTTCCAGCTCAGTTTGTACCGGAGACAGGGCCTCCCCCGTTTCGAGGGGGCCTATGGTGGGTGAGAAGTCTCCGTCGGGGCCGCCGTAGTCGGCTCGGGTGGGGTTGGGGGTGATGGGGGTGGGTGGGGTGTAGCCGGTTTCGTCGCTGCCGACGTTGCCGTTGGCGGTGTAGTACCAGTTGGCGGGGCCGCTGCAGCCGCCGGCGCAGACGGAGGCGGTGGGGTCGACGGTGGTGCCGCTCCAGGTGGGGCCTTCGCCTTCGCCTATAGGGCCGTCGCCTTCGGTGCACCATTCGCCGCAGTATTGGTCGCTTCCCAGGTCCTGGGTGGGGTCGGTGACGTCGATGGCGTCGTATCCGGTGGGGTCGGTGAGGTTGGTGGGGTTGTTGTCGGCGTAGGCGGTGGGGTGGTTGTTTTCGAGGGGGTCGGGGGTGAGGAAGGTTTCGGCTTGGGGGTCGTATTCGCGGCCTGTGAGGTTGATGAGGTTGAGGGGTTCGTCGTGTTCGGCTCCGGTGTAGCCGTGGGTGGTGTCGGTGGTGTTGGTGGTGGGGGTGCCGTTGTGGGA
>NZ_JBEXCW010000305.1:0-1640 GCF_040605435.1 Streptomyces sp. NPDC005574 | reverse complement strand
ATACGGCCGCGCCAACTTCGACCTCCTGCGCCTGCGGATCCTGCACCGAACCTGACCCCCGATCACAAGATCAGCGACAGAGCCGAATTACGTGATCGTCCACAAACGTGGGCGCCCGGCTCGCCCGCGGTACGCACTTGGTGTTCCTCGACGCACATTGCCGGCTTGAGCGGAACTGCCTGGCACGCTTGCGGGCGGCCCTGGACGCCGGGCCTGACGCCGTCCTCGCGCCCACCGTGCGCGACGCCGTCGGCACGGCGGCGGGCTGCGGGGCGCGGCTGATCAACGCCCACCTGCGGGTGCGCTGGCTACCTCCCGAACCCGACCGTATCGTCCCGTACGCCGTGCCCCTCGCACCGGGCGGCTGCCTCGCGGTGCGCCGGGCGACGTTCCACCGGCTGGGCGGCTTCGGCGCCTTCCGCGAACTCGGCCTCGAAGACGTGGACTTCAGCCTCCGCGCATGGCGGACTGGGCTCGACGTGCTGGCCGTACCAGGGGCACGGCTGACACACCGTTTCCGCCCGTATCCTCCGTACCGCCTAAGCGATACGAGCCGCGCCTACAACCTGGCGAGGGCCGCGCTCGTCCACTTCGGCGGTTCCCGACGCGCGGAGTGTCTGCGCAAGGTGATCGGTACTCCCAGGGCTGCCGAGGTGCTGGTCGAAGCGTTCGCCGGTGACTGGGAGGCGCAGCGGGCCGCAGTCGAGGCGACCAGTGTGCGCCCCTTGGAGGCATACTTCGAGGCGTTCGGCGATTGGCGCTGACGCGCCGTCCTGCGCAGACTAGCGCCAGGCCGGCCACTCCGGCTACGCCCTAGAGCTGGAACGCACCCCGCAGGCCGCAGCGCAGGCACGGTCCCTGGTCCGCGCGGCACTGGCCTGCTGGAACCTCGAAGAGCACACCGACACCGGGATACTGCTCGTCTCCGAGCTGGTCGCCAACGCTGTCCGGCACGCCGACGGCCCGCGCATCCGCGTCCACGTCGACCGTCCCGCCCCCGCCGTCCTGCTCCTCGCGGTGGTGGACCACGCCCCCGCCCGGCTCCCGCAGTTGCGCACACCCGGCCCCGACGACGTCTCCGGCCGGGGCCTGCTGCTGCTCGATGAGGTCGCCGACCGGTGGGGCCACGACGCCGCGGGCGGCGCCGCCTCGCGGCCTCGGACCAAGCGCGTGTGGGCGGAACTGCGGGTGGCCACCCCGTGAACCACCACCGCAGCGTGTTCATTCTCGCGGCAGCGTGGGCACTTCCTCCCTGACCATTTCCGCAGGCGCCGTCCAGCGCCGATCCCCCGCGGCGCGGACGGCGCGGGGCCCTGGCGTCGCCAACGCCAGGGCCCCACCCCACCGGCGGCCGCCCTATCCCGCACGCGGTCTGTGTCTAGTGCTGTGACCGGGGTGGTTCACCGTGGTCGGGAGACGGCTCACGGGACGGCCTTCGGGCGTGCTGGACGATCCTCTCGCTGCGTGGCAGGCCGAATGCGGCATGTCAACTCGCCCAGTGGGAGGGTGGGTTGGGGCCCTCCGTCCACTCCTTGATCAAGAGGTATCGGAGCAGGTGGCTTGTGCTTCGGGGCCCCTCTCGCCGGGCATTGAACCGTCCAGGACTTCAAGAGCCGGGGGAAGCGTCGTGCGCGAACGGG
>NZ_JBEXCW010000304.1:0-1656 GCF_040605435.1 Streptomyces sp. NPDC005574 | reverse complement strand
GAGAGATCTACCGACTCCTCATCCCCACCACGAAGCCCAGCGGACCGGCGACCCCCGCCCCAACCGGACCTTGACATCCATAGGGGCATCAACACTCCCCGGATATCCGCTCCCGGCTGTCCCCGCTCATCCACGAGCACATCAACTTCCACGGCCGCTATCCCATCGTCCGTTCCCAGCTCGGCGACGCACTGCGACCGCTTCGCGACCCGAACTCCGCACCAGAGCAGGGCTGATCAGATGCCGTCGCTCTCGCACCCGGGACGGCTTCACATGTCGCGTGTGTAGCCGCGGGTGTCGAGGTCGAGGGCGAGTACTTCGCGGCGGTCGAAGCTGGTGAACGTCACCTGCGGCCAGTCACGGAACTGGGTGATGGTCGCGTCGGGCACGAGGTGTCCGGGGACGACGATCCGCTGCAGATGCGCGAGCTGGGGGCGGGCCTGCAGGAGGGCCTGGAAGTCGAAGCGGGTGGCGTCGTTGACCGTCCAGACATCGAGCGTGGCCAGTTGGGCCACGACCGGAGAGCAGGCCAGAGCAGCCGGATCGACACGGGCGTGCCACAGGGCGAGATGTCGCAGCGCGGGCAGGGCACGTTTGGCCAGCAGGCCCAGGAGAGACTGGCTGGACCGGCCGCCTGTGTGTACGGCGAGGGCGTGCAGGCGTGGCGCCCCGTTCCGCAGGAGCCCGAGCAGCTGGTCGGCATCGCATTCCAGGGCGCGCAGGGCGGGGTAGCGGCCCGCCACGGGGGCTTCATCGAGGTCAGAGCGCTGCGTCCACAGGCACAGGTGGCTGAGCCGGTCGATGGCGTCGTGGGCGCGCAGGACTGGGTCGAGGTGGGCGGTGCCGCCCCAGGTACGTATGCGCAAGGAGCGCAGGCGGCTCATACGGCCGTCGGCAAGCAACATCCGCAGCCGATGCCGGCCCAGAATGTCAATGCGCCACGGCTCACGCTGCGGATCGAAACTCAAGCGACCGGGAGACAGGCCTGCGTATGTGGCCAGATCATCGACGAGGGAGACCACATCGTGGCCGTCGATGTAGGCGTGCCACGTCGGCCCGTCCGGAACCAGAAACAGATGATCGTCCAACACATCGTGGAGAGCCACCTGCGCAGTGACCTGTTCCATGGTGGCCTGCTCCGCCTGCCGTTCCGCAGGTCCGTCATTCCACAGGCGCATCGCCTGTGCGTGGATCAGTTCGCCCTTCCAGCCGCCTACCAGCGCGGCGAACGCAAACGCGTAGCCGGTATCGTCCACCGGGGTGCCCAGCTCGTAGCGGGCGGCGGGCTGCGCGCTGACAACGAACCCGTCGGCAAGGTACCGGTCAACGGCCAGCTCGAAATGCACGACGGCAACATCTTCGGGCACACCATCAATCAGCACCTCGACGCGGCCGCCACGGCGTTCGCTGACCCGGGACCCGTGGCGCTGCAGGACCACCTGCGTGTTGCGCCTGTCAACAAAGTGCACCATTATCGTCGCTCTCACGCTCGAATTGTCGCCGACCACGCCCGCATGCGGTAGCCAGCCTGGCTTCGCGTCATTGAGCAGCAGCCTCGTTCGGGCATTGTCAGGTTGGGCGAGCGTTCGGGGTTGTGAGCCGGTTCGGGACGTGTCTGGCCGTGGTGGTGACGGTGGTTCAGGCCGTGGTGGGCGG
>NZ_JBEXCW010000303.1:0-1668 GCF_040605435.1 Streptomyces sp. NPDC005574 | reverse complement strand
ACGCAGGCCCATACCGGAGGTGGCGTTCTTCGCCGACGCCCACGTCTGGACCAGGTCGGTGACGTCCGCGTTGACCCAGCCGTCCGGCGCCGCGGTGCAGCCCGGGTTGCCCTTGGTCTCCGTCGAGGTCGCCGAGGCAGTGGCCGCCCAGGTCGGCTGGGAGGTCCAGCGCGAAGCGGTGGAGGCCTTGCCCGTGCTGTAGACGGCCCAGGGGTAGGCCTTGCAGTCGGTGTTGCCCGAGTGGAAGTTCCACAGGCTCAACTTCGCACTGGAGACCAGCGCATCGGAGATCGGCTTGGTGTTCCAGGTGATGAAGGAACGGGCCGTACGCGGCGTACCGTCACTGTTGGTCGTGCCCGGATTGCCCATGTCCAGCTCGACATCGCTGGACCAGTCGACTGTCTCGCCCTGCTGGACGTAGGTGTCGAACACGTTGGACAGCGCCGACGTCGAGGGGTCCACCGTGACCGGATACTGCGTCTTCGGATCGGCGAGGAACTTCGCGTCCGGAGTGAACACCAGGTTGATCGTCCCGTTGCTGCGGACGACCTTCAGCTTCACCGGAGCCTGGTGCGTGTGCTCACCCGACACCTTGTCCACCCGCGCGTCCCACATCACCGGGGCGGGCATGGTGGCCTGCTTCTTGCCCTTCTTGTCCGTGAACAGCAGGCTGCCGTCCTTCAACTGCCGCACCTTCAGGCCCTTGGCCTTCAGCGGCAGCGTGTAGGAGTAGCCCTCGCCCGGACGGGCGCCGAGCACGACGTACTGCTCGAAGCCACTGCGGGTCGCCTCGACCACCACATCCGCACCGGAAGCGGCACCCGCGTAGGTCGCGCGGTTGCCCTTCAGCTTCGGCTTGGGCAGATCACCCTTCCACTGCAAGGCGATCTGCCGGTCGCCCTCGCCCAGTGTCACCAGATCATGCGCTGTCGATGCCGACGAAGTAGACCGCTTCGCGGCCGTCGCGGACTGGCCACCGCCCAGACGCAGGCCCCGCGGGTGAGCCTTGGGCTCCACCCGGCCGCCGACCGCCTGCAGATCCAGATCAACCGAGCGCCACTTGCCCGCATCCTTGAACCGCACCGGCCCGGCCGACAGTTCCGTCGTCAGTGAGCCATTGGCGTTCACCCACGTCGTAGACGTCTCCGTCCGCTCTGACAGGGCCTCGACCCGCTTGCCGGACAACCGGGCCAGCACTCGCGCCGACGCCAAGTCGACCGCAGACGAGGCGTAATGCTTCGCCTTCGACTGGGAAGACGCTGCCGTACCCCGTCCAACGGCCGAGCCGGCCGCGAACGCCGGCTCAGCCTCGGCAAGCGCCGTCACCGCCATGGCCAGCGCCAGCGAACCGGCTATTCCCCGGTACCACGTACGCCCAGGCACAAGCAAGCCAGGTCTCCGCCTGGCCCCCACCCTCTTGCTCATCCAAGCTCCCATGTTCACAGAAACCCCATTGATTCACAGGGCAGCCGCAAAGCTAGCCGAGCTTAAAAGAGGACAAAAAGACCCATAATTACACCAAGATCACTTGGCATCAAATCGAGAAAGTAAAGCGTTCACAAAAAGAGAGAAGGAAAGGCAACAAAGTGACCCTGGCATATCCAATCCAGCCACCCACCACCACAATCAAGCCACCACCACACAGCAGAAGAGCAGCAGAAAGAGGGG
>NZ_JBEXCW010000302.1:0-1705 GCF_040605435.1 Streptomyces sp. NPDC005574 | reverse complement strand
GGCTCTGTCGCTGATCTTGTGATCGGGGCTGTTGTCGGTGGTGCCTGCGATCGTGTCCCTGGTGTACTTCGCGAAGTTTCGAGGCGCTTCTGCCTCATCTGTCCGGCGTCGTGGTCGAGTTGGTCGAGCGGTCGGCCAGCGAGATCACGATGCATGCCCGTGTCCGTGCGGCAGATGCGCCGTGCTCGCGCTGTCAGAGTCCGTCAGTTCGGGTGCACGGCCGATACCTGCGACGCCTGTCCGATGCGGCGGTCAGCGGAACCCGGGTGGTCATCGAGCTGCTGGTACGCCGATTCCGCTGTCTCAACGACCTCTGCCCGACGGTGACGTTCGCCGAGCAGGTCACCGGGTTGACCAGCCCACACGCCCGCTACACCCCGCTGATGCGCGGGACACTGACCTCAATAGCGCTCACGCTGGCAGGGCGGGCTGGCAGCCGACTGGCGGTCGCTTTGGGAGCCCCAGCGGCGAAGGACACCCTGTTACGCCTGCTCAGGGCCTTCCCCGAGGAGCCCGTCGGGCAGGTCAGGGTGCTCGGGGTCGATGATTTCGCATTGCGGAAGGGCGACTCGTACGCCACCATCCTGGTCGACCTGGAACGACGCCGCCCCATCGATGTCCTGCCGGGACGCGAGGCCGGCCCACTGGCCGACTGGCTCGTCGGTCATCCCGAGGTCGAGATCATTTGCCGCGACAGGGCGGGGGCGTACGCGGACGGCGCCCGCACCGGAGCCCCGCAAGCAGTGCAGGTCGCCGATGCCTGGCACCTGTGGAAGAACCTCGGAGAAGCGGTCGAGAAGACGGTCGGCACCCATTACGCCCGCGTGCGGGCCGCGTTCGAGAAACAACCCGCTGCCGAGCCCTCCGCCCCCGCCGACGTCGCCGCCCCGGCTGCCGCGCCGATCGGGACACAGGACGTCCACGGGCGCGAGCGCCGCCTGGTGGTCCGCACCCGGGAACGGTTCGCACTGGTCCAGGGCCTGCTGAGCGAGGGGGCGTCGCTGGAGGCCATCTGCCGCCGGCTGCAACTGGACCGCTCCACCGTGCGCCGCTTCGCCCGCGCGACCTGCATCGAGGAGCTCCTGATCAAAGCGGTCAACCGGACCACGATCCTGGACGCGTACCGGTCCCACCTGCACCAACGGTGGAACGAGGGCTGCCACGACACCGCCGTACTGCACCGCGAGATCACCGCCCTCGGCTTCACCGGGGACATCCAGAGCGTCCGCCGCTACGTACGCAACCTCACGCCGTCCGCTTCCGCTCCGGCACCGCGGCTCGCGCCACGGCCCCGCCGTATCGTCCGGTGGATCATGACCAACCCCGGCAAACTCACCGACGAGGACGCCGTCGCCCTCAAGGAGATCCGTGCGGCCTGTCCCGAACTCCAGGCGGTCTCCGACCACGTCCGCGACTTCGCCGAGATGATGCGCGACCTGCGCGGCGATCAACTGCCCCAGTGGATGGAGCGGGTCGAGAAAGACCCCCTGCCAGCCCTGCACTCCCTGGTCAACGGCCTGCGGCGGGACCAGGACGCCGTCATCGCCGGGCTGTCCAGCCCCTGGAGCTCCGGCCAGGTCGAGGGACAGAACACGCGAGTGAAATTCCTCAAACGGGCCGGATACGGCCGCGCCAACTTCGACCTCCTGCGCCTGCGGATCCTGCACCGAACCTGACCCCCGATCACAAGATCAGCGACAGAGCC
>NZ_JBEXCW010000301.1:0-1725 GCF_040605435.1 Streptomyces sp. NPDC005574 | reverse complement strand
CGCGACCTCCTCCGCCACAAAGACGCCTTCGCCGTCTACAGCATCTGACCAACCGGCACGGAACCGGACATCACACAACTACGCCGGGGCCGTGCAGGATGGGGCGGTGCGCCGCGGCCTCCTGACCCAAGGCATTCAGTTCGGCTGCACGTTTACCGGCCACCATGAACAAAGACCCAAACGCCGTGACGATAAGAAAATATGACGAGATTGAGACGCCTACGACCACGGCACCAAGGATGACGCGAAGAACAAAACCTGACGCCAGTACAATCAGGTCCAGAATGGGTATGTGCTTCAACCGGCAGCTGTAGCAAATGGTCACCGTACAGTACAAGGCAACCGTCGCCGCGCTCGCGGATTCAGTACCATGACAGCTAGAGTGAGGGAAACGACTATCAGCGCTGCCGCCACCACATAGGCTAGCAAAGGCGATATAGTGCCCGCTGCAACTGGTCGATTCTTTTTCTGTGGATGCTGCCGGTCACCTGCAGCATCCCGAGCATCATTCAGGAAGTACGTACCACTTGCGGCCAGGGAGACGATGGCGAATGCCGCTGCCGACTTCCAGAGGGCAATCGGATGAGACAGCAGCCCGGCTGCAAGGGGCGCCAGGAACACCAGAACATTTTTGACCCACTGCCGGGGCCGCGGTGTCCATTCACCGGGTGGTCACGGTCGAGCGGTGATGAGTGGGAGCCATGGGGTGCCGGCGAGGGCGTCGTGGATGGCGCGCATGGCGGTGAGCCCGTGGGCGCGGGCGGTGGTCAGGTAGGAGCGGACGCGCAGGTAGCGGCGGGCTCCGGGCAGCCCGCGCCAGCAGCCGCTGACCTTCATCTTGACCTTGATGTCCCGCAGAGCCTGTTCCGAGGCGTTGTTCGTCCAGGACAGTCCTGGGCTGAAGTCCCAGGTGAAGCGGAGAACTTGATGGGCCTTGCTGATCAGGCGCTTGGCGAGTTGGCGGGCCTGGGACTTCTTCGCGCCGCCGGGCGGGTTTACGCTGATCCCGCACCGGACTGCGGTCAGGAACTCGCCCTCGGTCCGGGCGCGTTCGCTCTCGTCCAGCGTGGTGTGTCCGGCCGCGTGGGCCTGCTCGACGGCCTGCCCGGCCTCGCGCAGGATCCGCTGGGCGGCCTGGGCCCAGGCGGCGTGTTCGTCGTCGGGTGCGTTGTCGATAACGCCCTGCAGGTCGCGCAGCAGATGCGCGCAGCACAGCTGCACCCCGGCCAGGTGAGCGTCGTACTTGCGGTAGCCGACGTAGTCGTCGCGGACCAGGACGCCGCGGTAGCCGGGCAGGATCCCGAAACCGTCCAGTGCGGCATGGCCGCGGTTGTCCGCGGCTCCGTACCAGGTCAGGCCACCGGTGCGGACGGTGTAGGCGTAGCCCCGCTTGCCTGCCAGGCTGATCGGACTCTCGTCCGCGCCCAGCACCGGCGCGGCGCGCAGCGCTTGCTTCAGCGCCTCCTCGAACTGGCCGAGCGGCGCGTCAAGGCGCGACAGGCAGCGGTCGACGAACCCGGTGGACACCTCGACATCCAGCAGCCCGGCCATGAGCTTGGCGGTGCGCTCCGTGCTGATCTGCCCTTCCGCGGCCAACAGCGTGGCAAAGGCACGCAGGTTCGGCCCGTAGCAGGTCGGACCGCTGATCCCCGAGGGTGCGTCGGCGCAGGTCGCTGTCCCACACCGGCAGCGGCGCCGCACCAGACGCAGCTCGGTGACCTCCCG
>NZ_JBEXCW010000300.1:0-1732 GCF_040605435.1 Streptomyces sp. NPDC005574 | reverse complement strand
GCGCGGGCCAGTTTGATCTTCACACACCAGACAACTCGCGCGGCCTTCCCCATGTCCCCGTACGTGACCAAGATCAATCGCGGGGCAGCCCGTAACACACCCTCAACGACCCGCTGCCCCAACAAGTTGACAACGCCCTCCTTCCAGCTCCCGGACCTGATTGGCGGCCTGCGGCCCCTGCGCGACCCGGACGCCACCGACGAGGGGTGACCGCGGCACAGCGCAGTCCGCTCTGCTCCGGTCCCAATGCCTGCCTGGGACCGGAGCAGAACAGTGCCTACCGTCCCCGGCGCCCGGCGCCGACGGGAGCGGTCAGGAGGACCAGGCCCAGGACGAGGACGGCCAGGCCGCACCAGGAGGCGGGCGGCAGGCGTTCACCCAGGACGGTGACGCCCAGGACCGCTGCGACGGCGGGCTCGGCCAGGGTCAGGGTGGTGGCCACCGACGCGGGGGTGCGGCGCAGGCCGTGTCCGAAGAGGCGGTAGGCCAGGTAGACGGTGAACAGGGCGAGGTGCAGGGCCACCGCCGCGCCGCGGGCGGTGGCGAGCCAGTGCGTGCTGGTGGACAGCACGAGCGGCAGGACCAGCAGCCCTGCCGCGCCGAACATCACGCCCATCACCGAGTCCGAGGGGTGCCCGCTCGTGATGAGCTTGCCGCCGATTAGCGAGTACACGGCGTAGGACAGGCCCGCGCATGCGGCGAGCGCGATACCCGTCATATCCGCGGGCATCGCGTGTCCGGTGAGCTCGGGGCCCAGAACCAGCAGGGTGCAGCCCAGCACGGCGGCTGCAGTGGCACCGGTCCAGCGTGCGGTCGGCCGGGCACCGCCGGTGCTCCAGGACAGCAGTCCGGTGAAGACCGGCGCGCTGCCCAGCGCTATCACGGTGGCCACAGCCACGCCGCTGCGGGCCACGGCCGGGTAGAAGGTGACTGGACACCTTCTGCTGATACCCGATCAGATCACCTCAGCCGCTGAATATCCGAGGTCGACAGCAGCCACCTGGACACCCGGCACGCCTCCCGCTACAGGCAACGGCTGCCCGATCGTCACGCTCATACCTGAACTAACGCGGAGTCCCCCCGACAGTCACCGCCCATCACGCCCAACGCTCAGACGTATCGTGCGGTCGCGCCCCTCAAGAGCGTCCATGACCTCCCTGCCGATGCCTATCCCTGCTGCGTCGTTGTGGGCGCGAGCGGTGGTGGAATCTACGCTGACCGGGGATAGGTCCGCCTGCCTCCGGCGGGCGGCCTCGACAATCACGCTTTCGAGGAGAGCCGAGAAGACTCCGGCGTCCCTCCAGACACGAAAGCGCCCGTAGACCGTCGGCCATGGTCCGAACTCGGAGGGCATCTCACGCCACTGGGCGCTGGACCGGAACCGCCAGATCATCCCCTCGAACTGTTCCCGCAGCCGCTCGGGGTACGGACTGTACTCGCCTATAGGCAGGTACGGCTCGATGAACTCCCATTACTCGTCGGTGAGTTGCCTACGTGTCACACCCAGCGTCCTACCAGGTCCCGCCACCGCACAGGACCAGAACCCGAGAATGATCACGACTTCACGCAGGCACTAACGCGGCCAGCCCTCTTCTGCGGCGCTCTGCACTGATCATGTCGTCCCCCTTGTCCTGCATCAATGGTCATGAGTTAATGATCTACGTGTGATGATCTTCGGGTGGAGCGAGTTGAGGGTGGGGCCGCGAGGCGGTTGACGGATGACGTGTCGATC
>NZ_JBEXCW010000299.1:0-1738 GCF_040605435.1 Streptomyces sp. NPDC005574 | reverse complement strand
TTGATGTTGAGGATCAGGTCGGTGACGTCCTCCTTGACACCCGGCACGGTGGTGAACTCGTGCAGGACGCCGTCGACGCGGATGCTGGTGACAGCGGCGCCGGGGATCGAGGACAGCAGGGTACGGCGCAGGGAGTTGCCCAGGGTGTAGCCGAAGCCCGGCTCCAGCGGCTCGATCACGAACCGGGAGCGGAACTCGTCGACGACTTCTTCGGTCAGTGAGGGACGCTGAGCGATGAGCACGAGGTGTTGCCTCCAGTGGTTCGGCGCCCGCTATGTGACGCCGTGGACACAATGAAGGGTACGTGCGATGGGGGCGGTAGAGCCGTTACTGAGGCCCCACCGCTTACCCCCACCCGGTGAGAGGTATGGACGCAGGGCCCGCGGCAGGCTTTGGCCTGCCGACCGGGTCTGAGAAAAGGGCGTTCTTAAGCCCCGGCATCCGGGTGTCTTTGGCGTAGCGCTTGCCAGCGGCGTTCGAACCTGTCGTGGTGCTTTTCCAGGTCATGTGTGTCAATAGGCTGGTTGTACTGGGCTGTGATGCCACGGCGTGCGAGTTCCTTGGCAATGTGGTCGAGAGGTGGATGGTCATCGACGGCTCGCTGTTCGGCCCAGGCAGCGTAGATCCGAAATTGCAGGAAGTAGCGGGTCAGCGTTTTTGCTTTGAGGGGCTGGTTGGCGCGGTCGAGGACTCCCTGGCGGGCGAGGTGCGAGGAGAGTTCGGCGGGGGTTGGTTCCTTTTTGTGCTGGTGTTGGAAGTCCTGCCAGGCCAGGAAGTAGCGGTCCACCGGGGACAGGCCGTGCTGCGGGGATGTTGTCTCGTCCGGCACCTGCGTCGTGCCTGCGGGACGCGGGTGAGACTGCGTCGTGGGGCCGGCGGCTGGTGAGGGATCTGCTGCAGTTGCACGGGCCGTGGCAGAAGCCGGGGCTGGAGGGGCTGTGGCCGAGGGGGTGGTCGCCGTTTGACCTGCTGGGGACTGTTCGGCAGATGGTTCTTCCTCCCGCCCTTGTATGCGTTCAGCACCCCTGGAGATGTGGTGCTTCGGCTCGTCGTATGTCGGGTCGTAGCCGCTGCCGTGGACTGCCTTGTGGTCGAGAACCTTGAAGTGCGAGTTTTGGTCGTTGGGGGCATGGTGCTGCAGTTGTGGTTGCGGCTGCCCGGGCTGTGGGAGCGGGAAGTGTCCGGCGAGCAGTGGCTGAAGAGGGTTCGGTCTGGGGCTGGGCGGCACTTCGACCTCCCGTGAAGGTGTCGAGGGCGGGAACAGCGGCGATTTGGTGGCGGCGCCAGCCAGGTCTGCTGGAGCTGTGTCCGCCAGGGGGACGCCGTAGCGCGCCAGGCGCAGTGGCATCAGGGACTCCACCGGGGCCTTGCGCCGCCAGGCCCGGCCGAAGCGGGAGCGCAGCCGCGCCTGGTAGACGAGACGTTCCTGCTCCAGCTTGATGACCTGCTCGTAGGAGCGCAGCTCCCACAGCTTCATCCGGCGCCACAGCAGGAAGGTCGGCAGGGGGGACAGGAGCCAGCGGGTGGGGCGGACGCCCTCCATGTGCTTGTCGGCGGTGATGTCGGCGATCCGGCCGATCGCGTGCCGGGCCGCCTCGACGGAGACCACGAACAGGATCGGGATGACCGCGTGCATGCCCACACCCAGCGGGTCCGGCCAGGCCGCCGCGCCGTTGAACGCGATCGTCGCCACCGTCAGCAGCCACGCCGTCTGGCGCAGCAGCGGGAAGGGGATCCT
>NZ_JBEXCW010000298.1:0-1738 GCF_040605435.1 Streptomyces sp. NPDC005574 | reverse complement strand
GCAACCGCCTGACCTGCATCGATGCCTCGCCGAACCCCCGAGAACCCCACTCAACTGTGGAACGCAGGTGCAGGCGGCCTGGGGCTGGACCAGGAGCGCGAGCATCTGCTGGCCGAGCGCGTCCTCGACCAGCGGCGGCTGGTGGGCCCAGTCAGCGCGGAAGACTTCACGGAGCCGTTCGGCCTCGGCTTCGACGCCGCGTTTGCGACCGGCGCGCTTGAGTGCGGCCTGCAGCTGCGTGCGTGTCAGCTTCGCAGCCCGCGTCGGTGTCGGTGCCGCCTTGAGGAGTTCGTGCGCCTCCCGGCGGCACAGACCGTTCTTCCACGACTCGAAGGCGGCCAGGGCGGACGGATAGTACTCGCGCAACAGGGAGCGGAGCTGGTTGGAGATCTGCTGCCGGTTCCACGTGGCGTCCTGCTGAGCTCTGGCGAGCACGGCGAGGGCGCGGGCCAGGTCGCTGTCCTGCGGCAGTGGCCGGTGGGCGTGCATGTCGGTGCGCAACTGCGCACCGGTGGCGCGGACCTGTTCCAGCAGGTCACGGGAGTCGAAGGCGGTGTCGGCCAGGAGCAGCATCGAGGCGTTGAGGCATCAAGGCATCGAGGCAGCCCAGCAGCCGGGCGGCGTAGGCGGTCTCCCCGTCGGTCTCGCCGTCGGTCTCGGGACCGAAGGCGGCCGCGAGCAGGGCCCGGGTTCCGCACTCGACGACCACCAGCAGGCGCAGCAGCGGATAGCCGAACTCCCTGTACTCCCCGGCCCGCTTGGGATAGCGCCAGGTGACCTGCTCGTCCTCGGGCACGTGCAGGCAGGTGCCATCCACCGCGACGGTCCGCAGGCCCCGGTAGAGCACGCCCGGCCGACCCCGCTCGCCGACCGGACCGGCCAGGGTCTGGAACAGCACCTTCAGCGGGCGCGCGCCCAGCCGGCGGCGTGCCCGGACAAGGGAGGGGACAGCCGGACGGACCAGAACTGTGGCGGGCAGCTGCGCGGTCAGCTTGCCCCACACCACCCGGTAGGAACAGTGTTCGAACAAGGCCAACGCGAGGACGAAGTAGACATGACGCGCGCGGGCAACAGCCGCACCCGCTTCTCCTGAGCGCCGGTCTCGACGAGCACCGCGTCCACCAGGTCGAAGTCCACGATCAGCTCGCCCAAGTGCCCCGGAGCGTGGACCCCCGGGGCCCTCCCCCGGGCGGGTGTGATGGCAGACTGCTCCTGCAACGGGACCCCCGATGATCTTCATGCTTGGTCGCAAGATGATCTATCAGGGGTCCCGTTCCACGTTCACGTTCACAGTGGGGTTGCGCTGCAGCTCACAGGCTTAACGCAACGGTGTTGAACGCACCACCCACGAATGATCATGTGATCGTGGAGGCACAGGTGCGTGACTACGGGTTCTCGGTGTTAAGCAGGACGAGGTTTGGAGACGGTGGCGTGAGGGGCAGTCGTTCAGCTTGATCGGGAGGGGACTCGGGGCGCCGATGCACCATGTCCGTCAGTTCCTGTACCAGAGCGGCGGCATCCGTCTTGCCCCACAGCAGCGTTCCGAGCGGCACCTGACCGGCAGCGAGCGCGAGGAGATATCCCGCGGCATCGCGGCCGGGGAGTCTGCCCGGCAGTTGGCCAAACGGCAGGGCAGATCCCCTTCGACCGTCTCCCGCGAGATCGCCCGTATCGGAGGCCGGGATCGCTACCGTGCCGCATCCGCCGATGCCGCCGCCTACGCGCGTGGGCGCCGGCC
>NZ_JBEXCW010000297.1:0-1759 GCF_040605435.1 Streptomyces sp. NPDC005574 | reverse complement strand
CCCACGGCAGGCTGAACCATAGGCCGCCATCCGGCCCCACCACGACCTAACACACCCTCAACGACCCGCTGCCCCAACAAGTTGACAACGCCATTCCCTCAGCACCCGGACGCTGAGATCATCCTGAGCCTCCCCGGACTCGGCACCCAGTTCGGCGCCCGGATCCTCGCTGAGATCGGGGACGACCACGCCCGCTTCGCCACTGCCCGCGGTATGAAGGCCTACGCCGGTGCGTCCCCCATCACCAGGGCGTCCGGCAAGAAGGCCAGCATCACCAGACGCTGGGTGAAGAACGACCGGCTCAACCACGCCGGCTACCTGTGGGCCTTCGCCTCACTGACCCAATCACCGGGCGCAAAGGCCCACTACGACCGCCGCCGCGAGGCCGGGGACTGGCACGCCGCCGCTCAGAGAAACCTCTTCAACAAGATGATCGGCCAGCTCTGCCACTGCCTCCAAAAGCACATCCTGTTCGACGAGAACCTCGCCTTCCCCACGCAACTTCTCGAAGCTGCTTGACGACTTAGCTCCGTGAGGTGCGGGATGGACGAATGTATGAAGTCATACCACCCACCGCACGCGCGGCTTGACAGACCACATTAGGAATCACGTGCAGGCATAGCGGCCCGAAAGGTCGTCTGCTGTGGGCTTCACGGCGCTGGCCGGTGAAGCGCCCCGACCTCCAGCCCGCCGTGAGCGTCGTCCGGCACGATTAAGATCGTAATCCTGTGAGACGTAGACAGTGTCGATGACGCCAATGACGCCGGTACGACCGCCTGCCTGACGTCCGTGAATAGCCGTCGGCAATGGACAGACGCGAAGATTCGCGTATCATCAACTCATGGCACAGAAGGTAGTCACCCTTTTCATCGACGATCTGACCGGCAAAGAGTCAGATGAGGCGCAGACCCATACCATCGCTCTTGACGGTGTGAGGTATGATATTGACCTCACACCTGAGAGCTACGACAAGCTCTATGACGCGCTTGCACCTTTCCTTCACGCAGGTCGCAAGATCGGTCGTCAAAAAGTGACGCAACTGACACGGAAAGCTCCAGGTGGGGGGACCAGTGCCGAAACGGTACGCGCCTGGGCTCGAGACCAGGGCCTCGAGGTCAGCGACCGCGGTCGCGTGCCAGCGACCGTTCGCGAGGCTTACGAAAGGGCTCATTAACCTCGCTTTTCACGGCGTCCCCCCTGTTCATCTATGGGAATTTTCTGACACGTTGTGAACTTCCCGCGAAGTAAGGCAGCAGTAGGCTGGAGGTGCGGCCGCCTTAAGGGGTGTCCTCGTATCGTGCTGAGGGGACTTCGTGGTGTATCTCCCAGCGGATCTGCAGGCGGCGGAACCAATGTAGTAGGCAAGTGCATGTTCCCCGAACGAGCGTTCGGTGCTCAGGCTGGAGCCGCGCTCGGTGCCACGGCGGGCGATCACCAACTTCTCTCTAAAGTCCCAAAGGAGCTACTGGTCATCGTACGTCCGGACGGAGCCGGAGCGGTTGCTGCCGATCAGGTCGTGCTGAGACGTCCCGGGCGTTTTGCGCCGCGCAGCTTGGCGAAGAAATCGCACTCGTCGATCACCAGCAGTGTAAGGACTGAGTCCTTTTCCACCTCACGTTGAGGTGGCGGGGTGCCAGGATTTTCGGTGGTGGTCATGGCTTGTTTGTCACGGCCCCGGCGTAGTTGTGTGATGTCCGGTTCCGTGCCGGTTGGTCAGATGCTGTAGACGGCGAAGGCGTCTTTGTGGCGGAGGAGGTCG
>NZ_JBEXCW010000296.1:0-1767 GCF_040605435.1 Streptomyces sp. NPDC005574 | reverse complement strand
CCACGAAATGAACACCGACCTCGGCACCATCAACATGAACGGCCGCCTCTACGACCCCACCGAAAACCGCTTCCTCACCCCCGACCCCCTCATCACCAACCCCGCCAACGGACAAGACTGGAACCACTACAGCTACGTAGACAACAACCCCACCAACTACACCGACCCCAGCGGCTACGCCATCAACGCAGACGGCACCATCACCACCTGCGTCCACAAAGGCGACGCCGGATGCGGCAGCGCCGGCGACGGCGGCGCAGCCGGCGTCGGCGGCGGCTACGTCACCTGCGGACACGCCTGCACCGCCGCAGAACAAAACACCGTCAACGGCTTCAACGACTTCATCGACTACGGCAACGCAGCCAGCAGCGGCGACCCCATGGCCACCTACCGCCTCTGCCAAATCTGCAGCGACGCCAACCACAACCCCGCAGCCGACCCCCTCAGCTGGCAAATCCAATACAACCAAACCGCCAACGGATCCGACGACACCGGAACCGTCGGTGACCTCGCCGGAGCCGGTAAAGACCTCACCGAAGGAGGCCCAGACCAACGAATCGCCTTCAACGACACCTGCGTAACCGACATTATGAGCGGCGCCTGCCTGCAACCAGGCTACCCAGAGTACGACCCCGACGGCCTGACAAAGGCACTCGCAGCATCCGCCGGCGCCGCCCTAGGGATGGGCGTAATGGTAGGCGCTGCGATAGCCACCGGACCCGCCATAGTCGTCCTTGGAGAAGTAGGAGCAACCTGCGGCGGAACAGGCGTCTGCCAAAAGGTAGCCGACGAAATCGAAGCAGTCCTTCCAGAGGCCGAGGTTACCTCCGCAGAGGCAGAAGCAGGATCCGCTGTCGCGCAGGAGGTGGTCCAGAAAATAGTGAACGCTAACGAAGGGGCGGCCGCTCGCATCGGCGGTTATGTGGCAGCTAAGCACGAATATGACGGGGCAACAGCCAGCATGACAGCTGAAATAAATTTCTTGAACACGTATCTGCTCCCTGACGGCAAGACTGGCCTAACTCCCGCAGCGCGCGACATGGCGATTAATGAATCTCTCAGACTAATATCTGCATATGCTGAACGGGCTGCACGCGCCGCAGCCGAGCTTGCTAAGTTCCATAGGTAACACCCAATACGCAGTGGCGGTTGTGTGACGTAGAACCCCCGCCGCGAGTTGTCTGCCGAGTTTTCAGTCACGCTGAAGCAGCTCGGGCTTCGTAGATCCGCTGGGCGCACAGGAATATGTTTCGATAACGCGATGGCTGAATCATTTTTCGGCGCCCTCAAGAATGAGCGGGTTTCCCGCGTGACGTACCTGACCCGAGAGGCTGCCCGCCGGGACATCACCCGTTACATTGAGCTCTGGTACAATCATCGACGCCTCCACTCGGCTGTTGGTTACCGCCCTCCGCGAGAAATCCACGCCGAATACATGGAGTTGCGAATGGCTGCGTGAAATACATGGTCAGATCACTGTCCGGAAAGCGCGAGGCCCCTCAGGTGCCGGGACGGATATGGGCTCTGGGTCTGTACAAGTCGGTGGTGCTGGCCTCGATTCGTCAGGGGTTGTGAGCTGCTGACCGGTTGGTCGGTTCGCCCCTTTTGTCCCTGATGGTTGGGGATGGGGCCGTCGCGTGTCGCTGCGGCTGCGCTCGGGTTCCACGGCACCGAGGGTGGTTGTCTTCCTTCCTGGTCCTCGTCGGGGTGTTGGCGGCGGTTCAGGTGGGGGCGGGTAGGGCGCCGAGGCGGTGCCAGCAGGTGGTG
>NZ_JBEXCW010000295.1:0-1775 GCF_040605435.1 Streptomyces sp. NPDC005574 | reverse complement strand
CTCCGCCGGACAGCCAGGGACCAAACCCGCACCCTCACCCATCTCGGCCTCACGTGATCAAAAAGGACGAGGTCCGACTACGCCGAAGCCCTGGTCGTAGGCCGCATTGTAGGAGGCTCGCCCGTTGGACTCGATCTTGATTGCGGAGTGGCCCGACGTCTGGTGAATGGGGCGCGGCAACGTCACGCGCTGGCGCTGTGTGACAGCGCTGTCCCCTCCGCTGAACTGAACCATCGGCGACACGGCACCGTTGTAGGGGCCGGAGGGCGACCGGCCCTGGATG
Organism: Streptomyces sp. NPDC005574; assembly: GCF_040605435.1. NCBI lineage: Bacteria > Bacillati > Actinomycetota > Actinomycetes > Kitasatosporales > Streptomycetaceae > Streptomyces > Streptomyces sp. NPDC005574. The sequence goes on along the minus strand of NZ_JBEXCW010000295.1, from coordinate 1,492 downwards.
GGGGTGCTCGTTGGGGCTCGTCGCGGATTGCCCGGCTGGTTTTGGAGATGTTGTTGGATCCGAGGGTTTTCAGCACGCCAGTGCCGAGGTTGCGGAGGGTCAGTCGAGGCCGTCTCGTATCCCAATGGCGTGGCCGCTGTTCCTCTTGATCGGAGACGGAATGACCAATCCATTTGACGACGACCGCAGTGCGTTTCGGGTCCTTATCAACGGCGAGGGGCAACATTCGCTGTGGCCGGTCTCGGCCGAGACGCCGGTCGGCTGGACGATCGTCAAGGGTGAGGACACCCGGCAAGCGTGTATCGACTACGTCAACGCCAACTGGGCCGACATCCGGCCACAGAGCCTCGTTTCTGCGATGGACGGGAGCACGTCGTGACGCGCGATGCGATGACGAGCCGCGCCCCACGGGGCGTCTACGACCACGCTGCCGGACGGCTCCTGACTCGGACGGTGCCCGGCCTGTTCGCCGCGCAGGTTGCTCGCACGCCAGACGCGGTCGCGGTAGTCGGCGGAGGGACCACGCTCACGTATACCCAACTCGACGCCAGAGCAAATCAACTGGCGCATCGGCTGGTGAGAATGGGAGTGCGGCCGGATGATCCGGTCGCACTCATCATGGAACGCGGTCCCGACCTGATCACCGCGATCCTGGCTGTCTTGAAAGCGGGCGGCGGCTACGTGCCGTTGCGGGACGATTTCCCTGCCGCCCGACTGCGGTGGATCACTGCCCAGATTGGTGCCACCGTCTTGGTGCGCGACCCGGCAACGATCCACGTAGAGTTCGAGCACGACGCCGTCGAGCTGATTGTTGACGATCAGGCATTCGCCGATGGGCCGAGCAACGAGCCGGCAGTGACGCTGTCCGGTGATCACCTCTGCTACGTGATGTACACCTCCGGCTCGACCGGAGTGCCGAAGGGCGTGGCCATCACCCACCGCGACGTGGCCGCCTTCGCCACCGATCAGTTGTGGCACGATCACGCCGAGCGCCGGGTGCTCCTGCACTCCCCGCATTCCTTCGACGCCACCACCTATGAGCTGTGGGCGCCGCTGCTCAACGGCGGCACCGTCGTAGTGGCACCACCGGGCCGCTACGACACCCACGACTTGGCCGCGCTGATCTCCGAGAACGACGTCACCGCGCTCTTCCTTACCGCTGCTTTGTTCGACCTGGTCTCCGCGGAGCGGCCCGAGTGCCTCGGCCAGCTACGGGAGTTGGCCACTGGCGGCGATGTCGTGCCGCCCATGGCGGTCCGCCGGATCCTGGAGGCCAACCCCGGATTCATCGTCCGTAACATGTACGGGCCCACCGAGGTCACCGTCGCCGCCACGGCGCATTCCGTGTGTTCAGCCGCGGACGTAGGTCCGGTGGTTCCCATCGGACGCCCCTTGGACAATACGCGCGTGTATGTGCTGGACGGGTATCTGCAACCGGTGGCGTCTGGGGTGGTCGGTGAGCTGTATGTCGCGGGAGCGGGTCTGGCGCGCG
>NZ_JBEXCW010000294.1:0-1785 GCF_040605435.1 Streptomyces sp. NPDC005574 | reverse complement strand
CCCCGACGGTCAGCCGGTTGAGGTACCGGAAGGGTTCGCCGTGGGTGTTGCGGTGCCCGGTCCGGCGCCGACTCCGGACCGGGCGGCCGACTCACCCCGTCAGCACTCGCGGAAGGCCCCGCTGTGGAATGCGGCGTTCCCGTCCACGTACGCGCCGTACGTCCACCCCTCGACGAACAGCTCCTGTCGGGTGCTGGCGTTGTAGCGCTCCGACAGCGTGTGGTACCAGACGTTTCCGCGGTTGCCGATGTTGTCGCCGCGGCCCCAGCAGTCGGCGACGATCGCGTCTCCGAAGCCCAGGTCAGGGACTCCCACCTTGCCGTCGCGCGTGTGCGTCGTCTCGTACACCCCTGTGGGTGAGCCCACGTTGATCAACGTGGGCGCGGCGGACGCGCTTCCCGTGGCCAGCGCCAGCGCACCTGCGCTCAGTACCGCCACGACGGCGCTACGGCGCCGCCGGATACCTCTCGTCATCATTTCCCCCTGGATCACCGCCGGCAACACACTGCCGTGTCGAGCGTGCACCGGAGTTCCGGGCACACCCTGGACAATGGCCCAGGCCCGGACGCACGTGAATCCCCCAGAACCAGGGGGGTGACAGCCGGCCGACGACGGTCCGGGGGGCCTCGGAGCCGGTAAAGGGCTTGTGCGGACGGAGACTTGCCCTGCGTGATCGCCGCTACTCCGCCGGCCCGGCCCCCGCGCCCCGAAGCACCGGGTGTACTGACGCCGAGACGGCGGTTGTACTGACGCCGGGACGGCGGGCGGGCGCGGAACGGACGCCGTGCCGCCGGCCCGAGCGGGCGCCGCGGCATCGCGCGCACCTCGGCCGCCGCGGCGTGAAGTCCGTCCGCCCCGCCCCACGGAGCACCAGCAGCCCCGGCAGCCCGTGGCTCGATTGCCGAAGAAACCGGCAGGTGACGCCGACCGGTCTGCGGGTACCGATAGCCGCATGGCTGAAGTGGTGCAGGCGGGACTGTGGGGACTACTGGCCGGCTCGGCGCTGCTGGTGGGGGCCGGTGTCGGATTCGGGCTGCGCGTGCCGCCAAAGGTGATCGCCACGGTGATGGCCTTCGGCGCCGGCGTGCTGCTGTCGGCGGTCTCCTTCGAACTGGTCGGTGAGGCGTACGACCAGGCCGGGCTCACCCCGGCCGCGATCGGGACACTTGCCGGCGCGGTGGCCTACACCCTGGGGAACCTGTGGCTCGCCGGTCGCGGCGCCCGGCACCGCAAGCGCTCCGGGAACCGGTCGGAGCATTCCCAGCCCTCGGAGAGCGAGCAGGGCGGATCAGGCACGGCGCTGGCCCTGGGTGCACTGCTGGACGGTGTCCCGGAGTCGGCGGTCATCGGGGTGAGTCTGCTCGACGGCGGGACGGTCAGCCTGGTGACGGTGGCGGCGGTGTTCATCAGCAACGTCCCCGAAGGGCTGTCCAGTTCGGCGGGCATGAAGCGGGCCGGGCGTGGCAAGGGGTACGTCTTCGGGGTCTGGACGGCCATCGCCGCCGCCAGCACCGTGTCCTCCGTTCTGGGTTACACGGTCATCGGGGCCTTCTCTCCCGCGGTGATCGCGGCGGTCACCGCGGTGGCCGCCGGAGCCATTCTCGCCATGGTCGCCGACACGATGATCCCCGAGGCGTTCGAGGACGCCCACCTGGCGATCGGCCTCGTCACCGTGTGCGGCTTCCTGGTCTCCTTCGCGCTCTCCCACGCCTGACCGCCGTCGGTCCTGAACGCCGGTGCACGCCTGTCGGGTCGGTGATCCGCTTCCAGGGCGGCTGGAAGCGG
>NZ_JBEXCW010000293.1:0-1785 GCF_040605435.1 Streptomyces sp. NPDC005574 | reverse complement strand
TTGAAGGTGGCCGATTACCAGTCGAACATCTCTCACAACGTCTTTTATGCGAACACCAAGATCGTTGATGTCAACGGTGATGGCATGGACGACATCGTGGAGTTCGCCTCCGGCGGTTCGGTCATCCACTACTCCAACGGCAACGGCACCTTCACCGACGATGCGGTCGGTGGCTGCGCTGCGGTGTGCAACGTCGGTGACTTCAACGGTGACGGCCTGACAGACCTGGTCGGCGTGAACACCAGCACCATGAGTGTGCAGACGCAGAAGGCGCTGACCGACGGTGCGCAGAACCGGCTGAAGTCGGTGCAGGACGGCGGCACCGGCTGGGTTGATGAGACGGTTGTCTACGCGCCGATGTGGACCGACCACACCGAGAAGCTGGGGGATTACACTGCCAGCTACCCGCAGGTGGCGGTGCGCCGGGCGATGACCGTAGTTCGCCGGGTGGATTCGCGCTCTCACAATGTCGAGCACGCGACATCGACTGCGTCGGCGCGGTCGGTGTACTACTCGTATCTGGACCCGATTCTGGACCTGCAGGGCCGCGGCTTTGTGGGATTCGGAACGGTGCAGACCTGGGAACCGGATCAGCCGCGGCAGACGGTTGCCGTATATCCGCACCGGCAGACCGTGAACGGCGTGTTCTATCCCTCGGCGGGTAGCCCGTCGACGGTGACGACCACGGTGCCGATCCTCACCTCGGCCGAGGCGGCCGACTATCCGGCCACCGCCAAGGCCCGGGTAACCCGCACCACCTACACACCGGAAGTCCTTCACCCCGAGCCGGGTGCCAGCCACCCGGTGTATGCGGTACTGAACCACTACACCACGACCAAGGAGTGGGAGCAGACCGCGGCGGACAAGCTGGTCCACCTGGACTGGAGCGGCACGCCCTCATCCGGTGACGAGCACATCACCGGCGTCGACGAGCCGGCCACCGTCAACCGGGAGACTCTGGAGACCGCCGAGCACACCGCCGAGGCCAACGGCAAGGTGTACGGGAACCTGACCAAGGACACCGTGGCTGTCACCGGTGGCACCACGACCGAGGCGGTGTACGGCTATGACAACCGCGACACAGACAGCGACTGGCTGATCGGCCTGCCCACCACCAGCGCGGTCACCTCCAAGGAAGCCGATCACGACCCGGCGGACGTGACCCGGCACAGCGAAAACCACTACGACACCGCCGGCCGCCTGGACAAGGTCGAGGTCGAGAAGGGCAACAGCGACCAGGACGTGCGGTCCACCACCGTCAACACCTACGACACGCTGGGCGCGCTGACCAAGGTCACCGTCACCCCTGGCGACCCCAACCTCCCGGCCCACGAATCCCACATCGAATACACGCCACTCGATGCGGCCTGGGCCAATGAGGAGATCTACCCCTCGCAGGTCTGGCAGAACCACGACATCGCGGCCAACCGGCCGTCCGCGTGGATGATGATTGACCCCGCCTACGGGGTGCCGATCGCCACTGAAGACGTCAACGGCCGCATCAGCACCGCTACCTACGACACCTTCGCCCGGCCGACCAAGCTCACCGCCGACGGCGCAGCCGACACGACCATCTCCTACGCCCCCCGTACCGACAGTGGCGCCGGCACTGTGGGCACCACCGTCACCACTACCCAGGCCGGGATCACCAGCAAGTCCTACACCGACGCCCTGGGCCGGCCCATCGGTGGCAGCAGCACCGGCTTCGACGGCACCACCAGCACCAGCCAGACCGGGTACGACATGCTGGGCCGCACCACCTTCGCCAGCGGGCTGGGAGCCAGC
>NZ_JBEXCW010000292.1:0-1788 GCF_040605435.1 Streptomyces sp. NPDC005574 | reverse complement strand
GCACGAGAGATCTACCGACTCCTCATCCCCACCACGAAGCCCAGCGGACCGGCGACCCCCGCCCCAACCGGACCTTGACATCCATAGGGGCATCAACACCGCGCAGAGGGATGCGCTTGGGCCGTTCGGTGCTCACATCCTGAACGATTCGCTGTGTATACGGCGGTCAGGGACTCCCGCGCCGCGTAGCGCCCCGTATACCGACTGCGCGAAGCCGGGCGGACCGCACATGAAAACGTCATGGTTCGCGATGTCTGGGATCTTAAGCTTCAAGGACTCCGCAGAGAGATCTGGCTGCTCGCCCTTGGGACCGTTGACCTCCCGTAGTAGCCGGGCACCACGCTCCGAGGCAATCTTCTCCAGCTCGTCCCACAGGGCCAAGTCCTGGGTACTGCGGGCCCGGTAAAGCAGGGTGATGTCGCCCGCTGCGCCAGGCAACGTCTCAAACAGAGTCCGCATCGGCGTGATGCCTACGCCTCCTGCGATGAGTAGCACCTTGTCCCGACTGCGACGGGAGCCAGTAAGCGAGCCGTACGGCCCTTCAGCCCACACGCGTGTTCCAGGCCGGAGCTCCCGCAGCGCCTTACTGTGGTCACCGATGCCCTTTACCGTAATCCGCAGCAGATTAGGACGAGGTATCGCCGATAGCGAATACGGATGCGAGCTAAATCGCATACCCGGCGCTAGGAACCGCCAGCGGAAAAATTGTCCCGCCTCCGCCCCGATCCGATGCAGCATCTTGCCGCTGATCAAGACGGACACAATGCCTGGCGCTTCCTCGTTGACAGCCTCGACCCGCATACCGTGACGTAGATTCAACCGTAGTGGGACGATAATGCGGTACCAGACAACGAGCGCAGTAACCGCGCTATACAGTATGTACCACGAAGTCTTCGCTGCCGGCTCAATAGCGAAGTCATTACCCGTTGTGATCTGGTGCCAGAAAGTCAGGAAAACCGCAGCGTATGCAAGGAGGTGAACGTGATACCAGGAGTCGTATGGCAGCCGACGGCGGATCCTGCCGATCGATGTTATACCAACTAGCATGAAAAGAATGGCGCCGATGGCGGCTTTACCCATATCTGGTAGCTGGTTGATAGTATCGATCGTCTGCTGGACTATGTCGTTGAGTGACTTGCCAGCCTGTAGAGAGTACGCCCACATGGTGAAGAAAACGTGCGCGACAACCAGGCAGAGGCTGTATCGGCCAGACATCGCATGCCAGCGTGACACTCGGTCTGAGCCGACGCGCCGTTCTAGCGCAGGCACACGCGCCATCTGCAGCACGACGAGAGCCATGAGATAGCCAGCGAGCAAACCTGTGATCCGGCCTACATTGAGGATCCTACCCTCGGTGTCGCCGATGGCTGGCGTGTCGTGCCACCACAGCCAAAGCACCGCCCCCGCGCCTGCCCACACGGCGAACAGTAGCGGGATGGCAGGGGAACGGCGCGGGTGGATGCGGCGCATGGTCTGTCGACGAGCGGCACGTCCCCCAGCGAGCGGGGCAGTCATGATTCCTCCGTATAAGGTTGACCTATAAATAGACGTGCTCCACCTATCCCCCAGCGTGAGCAGGCACTACTCAATTGAGCTTTTTTCAGGGGTGACACCTGCGGTGATCTTGACTCATGTGGTGGGCTCATACTGGATAACCGGGGCAGGCCACCCAGGGCGCCGGGATGGTCGAGGCTGGCATTGTCAGGTTGGGCGAGCGTTCGGGGTTGTGAGCCGGTTCGGGACGTGTCTGGCCGTGGTGGTGACGGTGGTTCAGGCCGTGGTGGGCGG
>NZ_JBEXCW010000291.1:0-1797 GCF_040605435.1 Streptomyces sp. NPDC005574 | reverse complement strand
AGAACCCCTCAGCAAGGTTCATCGTCCCAGGTCAGGAAGGCACTTTCGCGTTTCCGCCCTGCCAGCCCCTGCATCCAAGCGAAACGGCGAGGCTAACCAGCGTGAATACCACCTAGATCACGAACTACAACTGCCGTGGTACTTCTAAACTTTAGGGCATGGGAGAGTCTTGGTGACACCAGTGACCTTGTCCTTATCATCGACTTGGGCTGTGTCTTTGCCGCTCCCCTGAACAGTGCCGACGCCGAAGCGACCGTTGCAGGCACTCAGGAAGTTTTGACCAGGCCCGCCGATAAGCACGTTTTCACCCTGGTTAGATGCAGTGAGATTACTATTGCCACGGCCGCTTTGGAGAGTGGCCTTCGAATAGATCCGGCCAGTACTATTCAGTCCAGCAAGGCTGATGGTGTCGTTTCCGTTGACTCCGTTGACCGTGATTACGTTATCCAGGAAGATGCCGATGTTGGTGTTGAAGGTGTGCACACCGCCGGCGTCAGTGACGCCGATGCTCGGCAAATCGTGAACGGTGGGGGGAGGGAGAATCTTGAACAGTATGGTGTCATTGCCGGAAGTGCCGGTTACGTTGATGAAGTGCGTCGCGCCGGAACTCCTGACCGTGATGCAGGTGGAGGTGGCGCCCTGAAGACAGTGGGTGGTCGAAGCATTGGCGATTCCCGGACCACCGATAACGGCTGCAACTGCGACTGCCGGAGAAATGAGTGCGGCAAGGCGTCTGATCACGACGAGGCTCCTCTTACAGTATTTCGCTTGCTGCGTCCAGCCTCAGCGTAATGAGGGCGGAACGCGTGCTGCGGGTTGGCTTCTCCCTCGTACACGGATTCAGGCATGTCAGTATGTGGAGTAATTGGTACTCAATTCCTTCACCATCGATCCACCGCGTGATTTTTGATCACGCGGTGTGATTGCTTTTGTGGCGGGTTTCCGGATTCGGGCAGGGTGGGGTCCTGGCCTCGATCATTCACGTGCGCGTGCTGGCGTGAGGGGGTCGGCTGGGGTGTCTGGTTCCAGATGGTTTGCTCTGTGGGCTGGTTGCCGCGGGTCAGGCCGGTTGACCGCGTGTCGTCGCGGGCGGGCGTCGGCGTCCACTCGCCGGGGTGCTGCGGGTCTTCTCCTTCCGGTGTGCTGGGACGGCGGTGTGGTGGTCAACCGGGGTCGGGCAGGGCCTGGATACGGTTCCATGCGGAGACGACAGGCCGGGAGGCGGGCCAGGCGGGGTCGAGCTTGAGCTCGCGACGGCGGGCGTGAGAGACCGTCTGATCCTGTGGTGGGTGATTGCGTCAGGTTCGGTATGTTGTGACGGGACCGCTTCCGGGACAGACGATGGGCGACGGCATGGAGCCCGGAGCAGATCTCCCACCGGCTCCCAGTCGACTTCCCCGATGATGAGTCCATGCGCATCAGCCACGAAGCGATCTACCAGGCGCTGTTCATCGAAGGGCATTGTCAGGTTGGGCGAGCGTTCGGGGTTGTGAGCCGGTTCGGGACGTGTCTGGCCGTGGTGGTGACGGTGGTTCAGGCCGTGGTGGGCAGGCCGGCGGTGCCGGTGATCTGGTCCCAGAGGGCGAAGCGGATGATCATCTCGGTGCGGTAGTCGTGGGAGTTCATGAGGTGGCGTCGGGGCCTGAAGTGGGGTGAGATGCCGCTGAACGCGGCGAGGAACCGTTGCGCTCCGCCTACTGATCGGAAGCCCTTCATCGCGCGTTCGCGTTGCCTTGTCGGCTGGTGACTGTTCTCGGCCCGGTTGTTCAGGCCCTTGTGCGAGCGGTGCTCGACCGA
>NZ_JBEXCW010000290.1:0-1805 GCF_040605435.1 Streptomyces sp. NPDC005574 | reverse complement strand
GGCCGCGCGGGCCAGTTTGATCTTCACACACCAGACAACTCGCGCGGCCTTCCCCATGTCCCCGTACGTGACCAAGATCAATCGCGGGGCAGCCCATTATCGTCTGGTGCGCGACTACGGGACGCTGCCCGCCATGCAGGAGGCCATGGTGCTGTGGTCGATGACCATGCTCATGAGTGGCCGCCTGGCCGGACGCCGCCCCGGTGCCTTCAGCCGGCCGGCACCGCGAGCGGGGTGGACACCCCCGGCCGCACCTGGAGGGCCCACCCCCGCTCCACCAGGCGTTTCGCCGTCGACCGCCGCCCCTCGACCTTCGCCGGGACCACCTCAAGTCCCAGGGCCGCGGCCAGTTGCTGACAGCGCATGCCGTCCCGGCCCGCTTCCGATTCCAGTACCGACACGATCCGCTGGCAGTCCGGCGCCAGGACCGACGCTGCCATGCCCTCGGCCCGGTGCGGCACCGGCGACCCCGTCACCGCGCCCCTCGCCGGCTCCGCGACTGCCAAGACAGCTCGGCCAGCACCTCGGTTCTTGGACCCTTTTCTCCCGGGCCTCCAGCAGGGCTTGATCAAGTTCCGTAGGTGTCCGGATCGTTGGTGATGCCCAGGATGGGGAGTGCTCGCTCGGGTTTGTCGCGGATTGCTCGGGTGGTTTTGGCGATGTTGTCGGCTCCGAGGGTTTTCAGTACACCGATGGCGAGGTTGCGGAGGGTCGCCATGGCGCGGGGTGCGGTCCCGGTGTGGACGGTGGAGGCGTCCTCGGTGAAGGTGACGTCTCTGATGTGGTGCGAAGAGTTCTCGATTCCCCAATGTCCGCGGATCGCGGCGGCCAGGTCAGCGGGGCCGACTTGGTGGGCATCGAGGCTGGTGACGGCGTAGACACTCTCACGGGTCTCGCGCTTGCCGGACTGCTTGCGGCGGCGGTGGACGCGGATGGCGAGGCGTGCGTGGGGGAAGGCGATCCCGCCGAGTTCGTCCGCAACGGCGCAGGTCTTGATCGAGCGGGACTCGCGGCGTCGGTGCCCGACGGCGGAAGCGGTGTGCTGGACGGGGATGTCCCGCCATGGCAGGGCCGCGAGCTGGCGGTGGACGGTGGGCTGGTTGGTCTTGATCACGGCGATGTAGTGGGCCTTCTTGGTCTCGACCAGCCAGGAGATGTTCGCCTTGACCGAGTGCAGGGCGTCGAAGGTGACGACGGTGCCGGTCAGGTCCAGCGGTGCCAGCAGTGGTTGGAAGTGCGTGGTTTCGTTCGTCTTCGCACCGACCTCCACCTGGGCGAGGGTCACGACGGTGCCGTGCGTGACCGCGGAGAGCAGATGCCGGCGCGTCGCGGCCAGACGGGCTGATCCCTTCAGTGCCTCGCCGTCGACGGCGATCACGCGCGGCCGTCCGGACGCGGAAGGCGATGGTGCCCGGGCGGGCACGGTGGCGGCGCGGTGCCGGTCGGCCAGGTAGGCGCCCACTGCCCGGTCCAGGGCGTCACCGTCAACGGCCCCCAGCACACGGCCGATCGTGGCAGGCGACGGAGAGCGCCGCCATCTGAGCAGGTGACGCCGGATCCCGATCACGGTCAGGAGTGCGTTCGGGGCACGCTGGCCCCACTCGGCGAGTTCGTCGATGCTCCTCGCTCCCGAGACGACCGCGCAGGCACACACCAGCAGGATCGCTGTCAGCGAGTACCACCGGCCCCGCCGCGAGCGGGGGTCGGGCACCGAGTCGAAGTAGGAGCGCAGACCGGCGATCCGGCCGGTATCCAGCGGACCCAGCTTCACCAGCACGGCAGGGACGGGAGAAGATACAGCAGCA
>NZ_JBEXCW010000289.1:0-1805 GCF_040605435.1 Streptomyces sp. NPDC005574 | reverse complement strand
GGCGCACAGACGCCACCGACCAGCTCATTGCCGACCAGCTCGGCCCGACCATCACCATCGGTGTCCAGCACCCGCAGGTGACACCACTCACCCTGGCCATTACCGGAGGTCTGCGGACCGCCGGCGAAAGTGGACTGCACATAGGGCCCGAACCCGTTGCCGGTGTTCAGCCGGAACGTCATGTCATGCCCGAACAGCGCCTGATCGTCACCGATGAGGTCCATCAGACCGTCACCGTCCAGGTCACCGAAGTCCGAATGGTCACTCGGCACTGTCTTGCCGGTGTCCTCGAAGACGTTGGTGGTGCTGTTCCACCGGTAAATCTTGTCCGTGCCGCCCGAAGCGTTCGCGGGAGCGTACTCGTGCTTGCCGTCCGCTTCCAGGTCCAGCGGCCGACCGTCGGAGAAATGATCGCTGCTCAACGAGGTAGCGAACTTGGACTCCAGCGGCGCCTTCCCCCCCGAGGAGGGGCGGGCACCCATGCGGAGTTCGGGCGCCACGGCACCGCCGTTGTCGAAGGCGTAGAGCAGGTCATCGACACCATCGCCGTTGTAGTCGGCTACCTTCCCGCTCCCGGAACTGGTCACCCCGTGACTCAGAGCCTGCGACGAAGCAGTGAACGTGGGCTTTCCGGCACGGTCATACCAGTCGAACTTCTTCGAACGGGTACAGCCATTCGAGTCCTTGTCACACCGCTGAACCGACGACAGCAGACTCTGCCCCGTACTACTGGCCTGATAAGCAAGGTTATAGCGCCACACCTGAGCGACATTCGCAGGATTCGGCGCCCACATGCTGACCCCGGCCAGCCGCTGCGTCTGCTTGTACGACACCCCCGCCTGGAAATGCTGCACCACATCAGGACGCCCAGACGAGTACTCGAACTTCACATACCGCTTCGCCTCAGCCGTATTACCATTCGAAGTGTTCGAGGTGTAATGAATCTCGTCCGGATTGAACGTCCCCGTTCCCGAAACCTGCTTGTAGGTGAAATCCATCGCATTGCCCGAGTGATCCACCTCACTCGTCTCCAGCCACACCACCCGCTTAGCAGTGGTGGTGCTGTCACCCTCTGCCGGAGACACCGCATCCAGGTTCACCCCCGCCTTCACCTGATTCGCGGTAAGAGCGGTAAAGACCCGGGTCCGGCCGTCCCGAGTCTCCTCCGTGAACGTATCCGGCCCCAACCCGGCGCTCGAAGCCTTCACATGCGAAATGATCCGCGAAAATTTGTCCGCTTCCGTACGGTACTCGGCGCCGTCCTCACCATTGTCTTTGGGCGCGTTGTCGCCGGTCTTCACCGTGATGAGTTTCTGCCCGTTCAGACAGAACGCATCCGAAGTATCCAGTTTCACCCCCGCGGCGATGCCCTCGGTCGCCTTCGTCTTCGCACACCGCGAAATCGACGACAAACCAGCCAGCGACCAGCCCATACCCAGCAGGCCGTTCCCGCCACCACTGGAATACTCCAGCGACAACCCAGGCTGCACCCCCGCCCGGCCCTGCGGCACCGCGAACGGAATCGAATAAGAATATGAACCGTTCGACCCCACCTGCGAAGACCCCGGCAAATACGCCGAATTATTCGCCGCCACCGAAACCGGAGTACCCGGCGCCGCCAATACCGGCCCCGCCGGCAGACCAGGCTTCAGCGCCACCGCCCCCCTCACCACAGCAGAAGCAGACGACGCCAACACCACCCCCTGCCCAACAAGCGAGGCAAGCAACGCCCCCACCGTCACCACCGCAACCCCCGACAACGGAGGCCTCACACACCTCGATCTCACACGTTCACCACGTATATG
>NZ_JBEXCW010000288.1:1492-1804 GCF_040605435.1 Streptomyces sp. NPDC005574 | reverse complement strand
GCGCTCGCGCAGCTCATCGGGATACCTACGGGGAGCAACCATGCTCGGGATCCTTCCGGGTCTTCAATGTCTCCATCAAACCCGGGGCGGTTCAGACCGTATCGTTCGGGCACGTCCCGCCAGGGCGAGCCCGTCCGGGCCCGCCACCAGATCCCGTCGAAAACCTGACGCCGATCCCTTGGAGGCCGACCCATCTTCGGTATCGGAGGCAACAGCGGCTCCAGCCGCTCCCACTGTGCATCCGTCAGATCGCCACGAGACATCCCAAGATCGTTTCACAACCTTGATCAACATCTCAAACACGTCCTAGGA
>NZ_JBEXCW010000288.1:0-1397 GCF_040605435.1 Streptomyces sp. NPDC005574 | reverse complement strand
CGACGGTGCGACCAGGTGCAGGCGTACCAGCCTCAGTCTTCCCGCCGTCCAGGACGGTGCGACCAGGTGCAGGCGTACCAGCCTCAGTCTTCCCGCCGTCCAGGACGGTGCGACCAGGTGCAGGCGTACCAGCCTCAGTCTTCCCGCCACCGCCATGCATTCGAGAATTACGGGCAAAGATTTTTTGGATAGACATTTTAATGCCATCAATAGTAATGTTTGTGGCGTTGGTATTCAGCTTTGGCGCCGGAAGATCCCTTCCGTTACGTTCGAGAATACCCGCCTGGTCACCGTTAGGCAGTACTACCCAGCCTGCGGTCAATTGCTTGTCGTATAGCCCGGCGCTGGCGCGATACATCGTTGCCGTTTTCACCTCTGGGAGGTCAAAAGACCAAGTTCTACCATCGGTAAGCCGGATGCGCCCTGTGACATGCTTGCCGCCCTTTGCGCCGCTCAAGTGAGTTCCGTCAGCACCTAGTAGATCGAACTTCCCAGATGAGTTAAGCGCACCCCGTAGCCACGTGCCAACCTTCTTGCCATCACACAGATATCCGACAGCGTCTTTCCCGTCAAAGGAGACGGCAAGGGTAGCTTCTCTTTTCGAGGTGCGGTCGGCAAAATTGACTGTTGTCGCGCTTGCGGGGGCTGCTAGCAGCATTGCGGAACCCGGGATTACTGCCCCAACTGCGATAACCGCAAGCAATTTGGCGGTAGAACGATACTTCTTCATAGCCCATCCTAAAAAATAGAAGTCTCCCGGATTCGACGGGTCAGGGCATCGCGGGTAGTCCAAATTCACGCTCCGCCCACCTCATGGCACGGCATGACCCATCAACGGTGGCGGAGTAGTCGATACTCATATTCTGTAAGGTGGCATCTGTGCGTCAGCGCATTGGCGGCATTGGGCGGGTGTCAGCGGGACTGGATGCTGGGTGCCTGGAGCATTTTTCATGTGTAGATCATGAGGGTGAGGATCGCTGGGGCTGCTGACGTGAGCCTGTTCGGGCTGGTGCGGGCGTGGCGGAAGATCCGCTGCTGTTTGATCCGGGAGATGGTCCGCTCGACGGGAGCCCGCAGTGTGGCGTGGACCTTGTTCGACTTCTTGTGCTTGTCGCTGAGCTCGGTCTTCGGCCTGCGCTTGATTGGGGTGATGACCGTGCCGCCGGCGCCGGTGTAGCCCTTGTCCGCCAGGACCTCGCGATCCAGCTGCGCGCAGGTGTCGATGATGTCGTGCTCGCGGGCGGCCCTCACGTCGTGGGTGTCTCCGGGCAGAGCGGGCGAGAGCCACAGAAGCTTCCCTTCTGGCATTGTCAGGTTGAGCGGGAGCCCTCGCCGGTGGCATGATCATCTGTCTGGTCGGATCGCCGGGAGGGGCTGCTCGTGGACGCGGTGTCGTA
>NZ_JBEXCW010000287.1:0-1820 GCF_040605435.1 Streptomyces sp. NPDC005574 | reverse complement strand
CCCGCCCACCACGGCCTGAACCACCGTCACCACCACGGCCAGACACGTCCCGAACCGGCTCACAACCCCGAACGCTCGCCCAACCTGACAATGCCATGATGAGACATGGCCGCGCGGGCCAGTTTGATCTTCACACACCAGACAACTCGCGCGGCCTTCCCCATGTCCCCGTACGTGACCAAGATCAATCGCGGGGCAGCCCGTAAGTAGGACTTACTCAAGGCAGCATCGGTTGGCCGCTGGTCAAGTGGAAAGCAGGGAGGAGAAGCGTATTGCCGTTGCAGGACTTACAGCGACGTCCGATACATTAGCAGGCTGCAACACTGACCGTCCTTCGATGATTCGCCGAAAATGGCACGGGGCGTTCGTGGTAGCCGGGTGGGTCGATCACCAAGCCCGGCGGACTTGGTCAGAAAGCTACGGAGAACGATGTGATGGCAATAAACGGAGCTGCGATAGACAGCCGTGACGCAGACGACAATCAACTGCTTTTCGGTGGCTGCACCGATTTCGATGCAGGCACGGAACTCATGGAGATGTTGTATCGGGAGCATGCCCCAGCACTCAGGGCTCGAGTGCTAAGACTTGTAGCTGGGGATCAACAGCGTGCTGAAGATGTAGTGCAAGAAACGATGCTGCGCGCGTGGAAGCATAAAACCCGACTACGCCGGGGAGACGGTTCGCTGCGGCCGTGGCTGGTGACTGTGGCGAAGCGGATAGCCATTGACGGATACCGTAGTCGGCAGGAGTGGCGGGATGCCGGACCGGAGATCCTCGAGGATCTTCCTGCAGCCGAAGAGATCGATCGGACTCTGACGCTGATGGTGCTATATGATGCTCTGGCGGCACTGTCCCCGCCCCATAGGGAAGTACTGGTCGAAACCTACTTCAAGGGAGTAACCCACATCGATGCAGCCAACAGGCTAGGCATACCCAGCGGAACGGTTCGCTCTCGCGTCTTTTATGCCTTGCGATCCATGAAGTTGCTGCTTGAAGAGCGAGGTGTTTTCAACGTCACCTAAATCGTGACTACTGCGATGCCCTTCAGGCAAAGTTACAAAGCATGCCGCGTTACTTCGGCGAACTTCTGCGAGTCGACGGCTTTGCGAACGTTCAGGACGTCCCTGTGCTGCCGTAAAGTTTAGCAGACGAGGCCCGAAGAGCTGACCTGACGCCCACTGGAAGATTCCGCCTGGAACCATGCGGGCCTCGCTGAGCTCAAAATGTGTCATCCTGCCCTCGTCTGCACCCGTCACGGTGGTAAGGGGCGCAGAACAGACCACCGCCGTAGTCCCAGATCAGCAGAGACTTGCCGATAATGCTGCGATACCGGGTCCGTCGGCAGTCGGGCATTGCGTCACCGCGGGATCAATACTCAGGCCGGTTCCAGCGAGACATCCATCGACCACATCAGGGGGGTACTGGATCTGCTTGAGTCGGCGTTTCACTGTGCGAGCGATCTGGCCGAGGTCGGCCGCAGCGAGGTTGCCGAAGGCGCGCATTAACCAGCGACCAGACATCCTCCTGCGGTTTGAGGGTGTTGTCAGGTTGAGTGGAGGTCTTCTCCGGTGGCGTGATCATCCGATCGGTTGGATCGCCGGAGGGGCTGCTCGTGGACACGCCGTCGTACCGGGGTTTTCGCTTCCCGCCGGAGATCATCAGCCACTGCGTGTGGCTGTACCACCGATTCAACCTGAGCCTGCGCGACGTCGAGGAGCTGATGCTTGGAACGCGGCATCGAGGTGTCCTACGAGACCATCCACCAGTGGACCCGCCGGTTCGGGCCGGCCTACGCCGCGGCGCTGCGCCGCCGGCAACCC
>NZ_JBEXCW010000286.1:0-1821 GCF_040605435.1 Streptomyces sp. NPDC005574 | reverse complement strand
CCCCGACGACATGACCACGGATCCTGCCGCACCCACCCCACACCTGTCACATCGTCAGGAGACGGACACGCGACCGACCTTCTGAATGCTTACCCCGGGCCGCTCATCCAACAAACTGAGTCTCCGGACACGCCGGGGCGGTTCAACATCAACGATCAGCAGTCACAAGATCTGAGGCTGTAGTACCCGCCTGGTGCGGGATGCTCTTGCGCAAAGATTGGCGCAGGTCGGTCTGGAATTGCATCCGGACAAGACACGCATCGTCTATTGCAAGGACGCGGACCGGCGGGGCTCGTATGAGCACACGTCGTTCACGTTCCTTGGGTATACGTTCCGGCCCAGGCTGGCCAAGAACCGGTACGGGAAGCGCTTTGTGAGCTTCCTGCCCGCGGTCAGTAAGGAGGCGGGCAAGGTTTTGCGTTCCTGGCGCATCGCGAACCGCAGTGACAATTCCCTGATGGACCTTGCGCGGATGTTCAACAGCATCGTGCAGGGTTGGATCAACTATTACGGGCGCTTCTACAAGTCCATGTTGTATCCCCTCCTCCGGCGCATCAACAGGATGTTGGTGGGCTGGGCTTGCCAGAAGTACAAACGACTACGCTGCCGGGAGAAGCGAGCGGGAGAACTGCTGGCGGGCACTGCCCGTCGGTATCCCAACATGTTCGCCCACTGGCGGTTCAGCCTCAAACCTGACGGCTGGGCAATGGGAGCCGTGTGAGCCGAGAGGCTCCCGCACGGCTCTGCGAGCGGCGGCGGGTGCGATTCCCGCCGCCGACTCTCCTTGCAGTGTTCTGCACGAGCAAGGAGGAAGCTGAGACGGTCAAGTCGCGGCTTGGCGACTGGCTTGAACCCCGAGGTCTTCGCTTCAACGAAGAGAAGACACGAATCCTTCACCTTTCCGAGGGTTCGACTTCCTCGGCTTCAATGTCCGACGCCATGGCGACAGCCTGATCATTACGCCCAGCAAGGATACGGTGAAGAGAATCCGGAATCGACTGCGTTCCGAGATGCAAGCTCTCCTCGGCTAGAGCATCACAGTCGTACTCGGCAGACTCTCCCCGATCGTCAGGGGCTGGTCTGCGTACTACCGGACGGTGGTATCCAGCAAAACATTCTCAGCGTTGGACAGCTACGTGTGGACGCTCACCTACAAGTGGGCCAAGCGCACCCACCCGAAGAAGTCGAAGCACTGGATCGTCAACAAGTACTTCGACAGACTCAACCGGTCCAAGAACAATAACTGGGTCTTCGATGACCGCACCACAGGTGCACATCTCCAAGTTCGCCTGGACCAACATCAGAAGGCATCAACTAGTCAAGGGAAATTCGTCACCTGACGATCCCGCGCTCCATAACTACTGGAGTCAGCGTCACAGGACGCGCACACCTCCGCCAATGGACAAGATCAGCCTTACTCTGGCAGCCCGTCAGAAAGGACTCTGTCCGCTCTGCGGTCAGGCGCTCATCGTTGGAGCAGAATACGAGCCGGAAAGCCCACGTGAGTGGATCGACTGGTTCGACGCGATGAAGAAGCGGTTACACAAACACCACTTCGCCTACCGGCTAGACGGCGGATCTGATGAAGTCAAGAATCTTCGACGCGTTCATTCCGAATGCCATCAGCAGCTTCATGCACGAGATGGCAGCAACAAATAGCAGATTCTGTGAAGCGTTTGGGCTTGCTTGAGCCGTGGTGCCTGGAAACAGGCATGCCCGGTTCGGAGCACGGCCCCGGCGTAGTTGTCCCTTGAGTGGTTCTGCCCCGTTTTGATGTGGCTAGTTGCAGGACGAGCGCGACTTCTGATGATCTTTCAGGTC
>NZ_JBEXCW010000285.1:0-1850 GCF_040605435.1 Streptomyces sp. NPDC005574 | reverse complement strand
ACCGCGTCCTTGGCATCGGTCTTGCCGGTGCCCCGGTAGCCGGCCGAGGCCCGGTTGACCGCGAGGCCGGGTATGTAGAGCAGCTGCTGTCCGTGGTTGAGCAGCACGCTGATCAGCAGCGTGGCCATGCCCTCGGTGACGTCGACCGCCCATACAACGTCCTCGTCGATCGTCAGCACGTCGGCGAGCAGAGCCAGCAGTTCCGGCTCGTCGTTCAGCACCCGCCGCGACAGCAGCCTCCTGCCTTCGGCATCCGGGACCACGCAGTGGTGATGGGTCTTGCCGATGTCCACACCCGCCCAAATCTGGGGCACGGGTTCCTCCGGTTCGTCGGTGTGCGCTGTTCTCCCTAACGACCTCGCCGACGTGGTCCTACTCAGCGACACACCCGCAGGTGCTCGCAGCTCCTAATCAGCGGCCGAGTCGTCGTGAGACACCGGGCGGCCAGGTGATGGGAACCATCGAGTGCAACCCGCTGAAAGCCATACCCGGTGTCTCTGGGCCTCTGGACCTTACGACGGCCCGTCCAACCCACCAACAACGTAGGACCCGCTGATGGGGTTCGTCGACCACGGACCGGGCGGCACGGGTGAACCGGTCGCGGCCCTGCTCAGACCAGGCAACGCGGGATCGAACACGGCGGCCGACCACATCACCGCCACCCAACTGGCCTTGGCCCAGCTGCCGAAGAAGTACCGGCGCGGGCGCCGAACCCTGATCCGCACCGACTCCGCGGGCGGCACCCACGACTTCGTCGCCTGGCTCGCTCAGCGGGGACGGTGGCTGTCCTACTCCGTCGGCATAGTGATCACCGAGGCGATCCACAGCCACGTGCTGAAGGTTCCGGCATCGGCCTGGACGCCGGCGGCCGAACCCGACGGAGAGATCCGCGACGGCGCCTGGGTCGCTGAACTCACCGGCGGCGTTCTGGACGGCTGGCCCAAGGGCATGCGGCTGATCGTCAGGAAGGAACGACCGCACTCCGGGGCCCAGTTGCGGCTCACGGATGCGGACGGCATGCGGCTGACCTGTTTCGCCACCAACACCTTGGGTCGGCCGATCGCCGAGCTCGAGCTCCGTCACCGGCTGCGAGCGAGGGCCGAGGACCGCATCCGGGCCGCCCGGGCCACCGGCCTGCGAAATCTTCCTCTGCACCGCACCGCCCAGAACCGGATCTGGCTGGAGATCGTGCAGATCGCGCTCGACCTGCTGGCCTGGATGCCGATGCTCGCGCTGACCGGCAAGGCCCGGCTCTGGGGACCCCGCCGCCTGCGGCTCCGCCTGTTCAGCGCAGCCGGACAGCTCGTCACCACCGGCCGTCGGCGGATCCTCCGCCTGGCCCGGCACTGGCCTTGGACCAGCCACATCACCGCCGCCCTCGAACGGCTCGCACTCCTGCCGAACCCAGGCTGACCAGCAAATTCCCCGTCCCTACGACAGCAGCTCAACACCCGGAGCAGTGGAATCCGGCGCCACCCCGAGGCGACACTCGGGCCTCCGGCCTGCCCAGCGTCAGCCCGCGGCACGAAAACGGGCCACTGACTCCGTCGGCGGCCCGTCACGAAACTTCGAGGCTAGGGGCAATACCGGTAACTTAGGGCTTTGGTATGCGTTTGACCCGTTTGGGTTTGGTGGCGCCAACGATGGTGATGGCCGGGACGCGCGGGTGGTCTGTAACGCGGTGGGCGGCGCGTTTGAGGGGCCAGCTGGCGACTTTGCGTTTGATGACGCGGGGGTTGGCCCGGCGGCGTCGCTGTGGCAGGAGGCGTTCGAGGAGTTCAGCGTGGGTGGCTTTGACCGCGCGGGTGAGTCGGCCGGGGGGAAAATGCCGCCTGGTCGGTGACCTGGCG
>NZ_JBEXCW010000284.1:0-1862 GCF_040605435.1 Streptomyces sp. NPDC005574 | reverse complement strand
ACCTGAAAGATCATCAGAAGTCGCGCTCGTCCTGCAACTAGCCACATCAAAACGGGGCAGAACCACTCAAGGGACAACTACGCCGGGGCCGTGCTGACGAATCGAGGTTGATTGGCATAGAAAATTCCGATCACGCTGCTCGGCATGCCGCCGAATATAAAACCTTTTGAATAGGCTGATACTTTGCGCCCTTACGAACTGCTCCAGAAACGCCGGGATGCTTCATGGCCCAGGGTGAGGCAAGGGCAATCCTGGACTCCGCAGCCTGGTGCTTAACCTGCCGGTCAAAGTGCCGTGCCAGACTATCGTCACCGGTTTGCAGAGAAATAGACGAATGGGACTTCGGCGATTCCCAGCTTGCGGCAGAGCTAGTTGGAGGGGTTGCGACGATTACCCAGAATAAGTCGCCTTCCGGGCAGTTCAACGCATTCGTACAAAATCCAGGCCCACATCAGAGAGGCAAGGAACGCTCCGATCGCCGCTGCAAGAGCAGGAAGCGCTCTGAATCCTGGATTCGCTGAGAACAGCCGTTCCCCAATACCCATAACCACGATGTGCACCATGTAAAAAGAAAATGACACCTTGCCCAACCAGACCAGCGCGGGACGTCGCCACAGTGACGAGGAGTGGCTGAGGTCAGCCTGTGCGCCTGCAGGGATGAGCAAGGCAAGGCCCCCTACAGTGCAGGCCGAGTAGGTGAAGGCATCGGGTACGTAGTGGGTAAGAAAATAGCCGGCGACAGTGAGAATCGTGGCAGCTGCGAGGCTCGGCCCGCGCCAGGCCCCGCGCCGCACCAGCGTGCTGAGAACTGCCCCAAGGACGAACTCCGGCAGCCGTACCAGCGGGAAAAAGATCGGCCAGTCCAAACCGAAATGCACATTTACCCAGGGCAGCAGGACAACGCTCGCTGCACTGACCGCAGCCATCGTGGCCACGATACCCGTGGCACACCTGCGGAGGACGGCTAGAAGGGCCGGAAAGATCAGATAGAAGAAGGCTTCACAGGCCAGTGACCAGCTAACAGTCCTCATTGGGTCCCAGGCTGGGTTCCAGGAACTCATCAGCATCAAGTCGCCCAGCCAGGCCCAGAAGCCGTGGGGTCGCAGCCGCGGAAGCAACCGAATCGCCAGCACTAGCCCCATGATCGCGGTGACCACGTGAACCGGGTAGATCCGTGCAAGTCGGCGACGCCAAAACAGCAAGACGCGGTCGTGGGGGCGAGCGGACCACACGAGAACGAACCCGGAGAGCATGAAAAAGAAAGAAACCCCGACCCGTCCAGGTTTGAACACCCAGGAGACAAGGTGCCCCAGGTCTCCTCCGAAATATCCGTAAAGTTGAACGTGGTAAAGGAAGACTAGGAAGGCTGCCCCCTAGCGCATTCCGGTCAGAGACGACAATGGTTCAGCGCTGAAGTGGGGTGCCCCGGATTTTGCGTGTTCCGTCGTACCAGTTACGAGGCGCATCATGTCCATATATTGTGCTAGTAGCGGAAGGGAAATACCGATCGCGTGATGAGACGGTCAGTACCGGTGCCGTGAGACTATTATGTGTAGATGCCTACACCGACGAGCACAAACCAGAAGAGCGCGGCGGCCTGAAGGAAGCGGTCGGAAAAGGCGAGGTCCTCAGGAGCCCCTCCGCGTCCGCTCTCCAAATGCAGACTGTAACGGAACAGGCCGGCGACAAAAGGGGCGACAGATAGCTGAAACCAACCAGACTCCTGCCCACCCACAGCAGATGACGCGCCAAGCCCAAAAGCCCATAGACCTCGATTCGTCAGGGGTTGTGAGCTGCTGACCGGTTGGTCGGTTCGCCCCTTTTGTCCCTGATGGTTGGGGATGGGGCCGTCGCGTGTCGCT
>NZ_JBEXCW010000283.1:0-1893 GCF_040605435.1 Streptomyces sp. NPDC005574 | reverse complement strand
CACGTCGGCGGTTGTGGCATGGACAGGCAGGAGTGAGTCGACGCCGGTCATGCTGAGCATGCGCATCAGGCGGTCGGGGACGGCGGCGAGGCTGAGTGAGCCACCCGCTGTCTGGGCCGCGTGCCAGATGCCGATGATGGCGCTGAGACCGGCGGAGTCGCAGAAGCCGACCTGTGCCAGGTCCAGGGCCAGGCGCGGGTGTCCTTGCTGAATGATCTCCAGGGCACCGGAGGACAGGGTGGGCGCGGTCTGCACGTCCACATCCCCGACGACCGTGGCGATCGCGAGGCCGGGGCGGGGGTGGTGGACGGTCAGGTGAAGCGTGTGGGTCACGTCGGTCATCCCTCCTGGCCGAAGGGTTCGGGTGCGGCGGTGGTGTGGGCGGTGGCGGCGACACCGGTGTCGGGCATGGTTTCGGCATCGGGCACGGACAGGGCCAGCAGGGCCACGTCGTCGCCGACCCCGTCGGGCAGCGCGTCCAGCAACGTGACGGTGTCTTCGACCAGGGAGGCGGCCGTCACTGGCCCGGTGCGCTGGTGGAGGAAGCCGGTCAGGCCGTCCTCGCCGAGCATGGCGCCCTGGGCGGTGCGGGCTTCGGTCAGCCCGTCGGTGTAGAGGAACAGACTCTCCCCCGGGGCCAGGGAGAAAGTGGCCTGGGCGAACTGTGCCTGGGAGAAGGCTCCGACGAGCATGCCGCCCTTCTGCCGGACCGTCTTCACCCACACCGCGCCGCTGTCGTCGGGGCGCACATGGTAGGCCGGCGGGTGGCCGCCGGCGGCCATGGTGACGGTGAAACCACCGTCCTCCTGTGGTGTCAGCAGGCCGAAGAGGGCGGTGCAAAAACGGCTTCCGGCGGTGACATCGGTGAGCAGGACGGTGTTGAGCGTGCTCAGAACACTGACCGGGTCCGGGTCGATCTGGGCCGCGGCGCGCAGCGTGTGGCGGGCCAGGGCGGTGACGGTCGCCGCTTCGGGGCCCTTGCCGCACACGTCACCGAGGAAGAACGTCCACCGCTCGCCGTCGACGGGGAAGACGTCGTAGAAGTCGCCGCCCACATCATGGACGGAAGCGGTGCGGTAGTGGCAGGCCAGCTCCAGGCCGGGTACCACGGGAAGCGCCGGGGGCAGCAGGGTGCGCTGGAGGGTGGAGGCGAACGCGGCGATGGCGGCCTTGTCCTTCTCCGCCTGTTCCCGCGCCGCCCGTTCCACCTCGGCACGCGCTCGCTCCGTTTCGGCCTGACGGCTTTCCGCCTCCCGCCGCTCCTGCTCGTCGCGCAGGGCGCGCAGCGCCGACAGCCGCAGCTCCATCTCGTCCAGCACGATCGCGGCGAGATCGGCCAGGGTGGCGGTGTCGTCCTCGGTGATGGAGCGCGGCTTGGTGTCCAGGACGTTGACCGTGCCCAGCCGGTGGCCGTCGGGGGTGATGATCGGTGCGGCGGCGTAGAAGCGCACACCCATCTCTCCGGCGACCAGCGGATTGTCCGCCGCCACGGGATCACGAAGGGTGTCAGGAATGACCAGCGCGTCATCACGCAGAATCGCCGAGCCGCACAATCCCGGATCGCGGCCGATCTCCTTGACACCCTCCAGGCCATGCGCAGCCTTGAACCAGATGCGGTCGGTGTCCACGATTGTGACCGTGGCCACGGGGACATCAAAGAGGCGGGCCGCCATCGCCGCCACCCGGTCGAACGCACCGTCGGGCGGAGTATCGAGAATGTCGTAGCGGCGTACCGCCGCAATACGGCCCGCCTCCACATCCAGGTCCGGGACCAGCTCGGGACGACGCCCGGCAGCCGGGTCCGTGGCCGAGGCCTGCTGGGACATCGGCATTCCTCTCCGTCGATAGGCCGCCAACGAGCGGCACGAACCGACGCAGCCTAGATCGAGTAGA
>NZ_JBEXCW010000282.1:0-1899 GCF_040605435.1 Streptomyces sp. NPDC005574 | reverse complement strand
ACCCCGACGACATGACCACGGATCCTGCCGCACCCACCCCACACCTGTCACATCGTCAGGAGACGGACACGCGACCGACCTTCTGAATGCTTACCCAGCGGCTGCCCCCCTAAGCCGTCGATGACAACTTCGGACGTCTTTTCGTCGATGCAACTCAAGGTGGCGTCGACCCGGGCCGAAGGAGGCCGAAGGGCGGTCTTGATGGGAATGGAACGAGAATGCCTGCGCGTCCAGACGTTGCACGATCAGGGACAAATTGCCGTGGACACGACGCATTGTCTCATCCGCGACGATCTCCACCTCGGTCATCCTCGCGGACGTGACCGGCAAATCATGATCTCGTCCCAGACAGCCTCGTGTTCACCTGCCAAATTGAGGTTCCCCCGAGATGCGGAAGATGGTGACAGAGGGTCAGATGGTTCTCATGAGAGGAACATCGACCATGGCTGCTCCCAGGAAATACTCGTTGGAGTTGCGTGAGCGTGCGGTGCGGATGTACCGGGCCACCGACCCGAAGCCGCAGATCAAGAAGCTGGCTGTTGATCTCGGTGTGCGTCCCGAAGCCCTGCGCGGCTGGATCCGGCAGGCCGAGGCGGATGCCGGCGAGCGCGACGACCGGCTCACCACGGACGAGCGGGCCGAGCTGGTGGCCCTGCGCAAGGAGAACGCCCAGCTCAAGCGTGCCAACGACGTACTGCGGACGGCCTCGGCTTTTTTCGCGGCCCAGCTCGACCCGACCCGGCCCAGGTGACGGCGCTCCTCGACGAGCATCCCCGCCTGGGAGTCGGGCCCATCCTGCGGGAACTGCACATCGCCTCCTCCACGTACTACCGGTGGCGCCGCGCCGAACAGGAGCCGTGTGAACGGGTGCGCCGTGACGTCGAACTGACCGAGCAGATCAAGGAGATCCACGCCGACTCCGGCGGCGTCTACGGCTCACCGCGCGTCCACGCCGTCCTCAAACGCGAGGGCGTCCACGTCGGGCGCAAACGCGTCGAGCGCCTGATGCGCGAGGCCGACATCGCTGGCGTCAGCCCACGCCGCAAGGGCTTCACGCGCCGCGACCCCAAGGCCACCCTGGCCCCGGACCTGGTCGAGCGCGACTTCACCGCGAAGGCCCCGAACCGGCTGTGGGTCACCGACCTCACCATGATCTCGACCGGCGAGGGGCCCCTGTGGCTCTCCGCGATCCGCGACGCGTTCTCCCGCCGGGTGGTCGCATGGGAGACTTCCGCCCGAGCGGACGCCGACCTGGTGCTGACCACGCTGGAGTACGCCCTCGCGTCCCGCGAGGTCGAGCCCGGCAAACTCATCCACCACGCCGACCACGGGTGTCAGTACACGTCCGTGAAGCTGACAACTCGACTACTGCGAGCGGGAGTTCAGGCTTCCATGGGATCCGTCGGGGACTCCTACGACAACGCTCTCGCGGAGAACCTCTGGATGCTCATCAAAACCGAATGCATCCGCGGCCGCACCTTCACCACCCGGTCCGAGGCCAACCTCGCACTCTTCGAGTACATCGACGGCTTCTATAACAGCCGGCGCATCCAGAAACGGCTCGGCTACCTCAGCCCCGTCGAGTTCGAGGAGAAGCACTACGCCGAGCGGGCAACGACCGAACGAACGAACCTTAAAACCCCGTCAACCCGCCCTGACCAGCTGATCAGCACCTCCCGCACGCCGGGGGAACCTCAAATACCTGTCAGCGAGTCAACCTGTCCACCTTCTACCCGTGCGTCAATCTGGCCCAGACTACTCGATCCGAAGTCCCTCTGCAGTCTCAGCAGCGGACACATAGGACTTGACCTCGATTCGTCAGGGGTTGTGAGCTGCTGACCGGTTGGTCGGTTCGCCCCTTTTGTCCCTGATGGTTGGGGATGGGGCCGTCGCGTGTCG
>NZ_JBEXCW010000281.1:0-1901 GCF_040605435.1 Streptomyces sp. NPDC005574 | reverse complement strand
CGTTGTACTTCGAGGGCCGTCCCACGTAGATCTTCACCTTCCTGGATCACCAAGATCCATTGTCAGGTGTGTCCACATCGCAGGGGTCACCTCACGGCTTCGAGTTCGAGCAATATCGCGGCGCCTTTTGCCGGCGGACGACTACGACTGCGGGATCGACCTGACTCCGACCGTTGCGCGCAACAGCCGGATCACAGTCCGGCAGGGCTACTACTCGCTGCCGGCGAAGTACATTGGGTCGGGCTGTCGCGGGGCCGTCTGGAGATCGGGCAGTTCATCCGCGCCGGGGAGGCCCTGTGTTTCCCGCTGCTGGTGCTGTTCGCGTCGATCTTCCAGGTGATGCGGGCGCAGGCGTGCCGATCCAGCAGGTTCTGGGCAGCGGGATGATCGCCAGCGGAGTGATGGGGGCCAGCTTCCAGACCCTGGGAAGCCGCCGAGGTGCGGCGGCATGGGCAAGCGCCTGCGTGGCTTGCCCATGCCGCCGGCCGCCTACTTCCTCGGCAAGGTCCTTCTCGTGCTGGCGATTACTGAGGTTTCAGGGTCGCCCATGTATTCCTGGCCGTCAGGAGCGGGAAAACGGGGGGCGGGAGGCGGCACGTCCGACCTCGTAGACCTCACTCCAACCGAGGTCCGCCGCCTGCTGTCAGGGCGAACCGAGGCCTCTCCTCCACGGACAGAGCAAGTAGTGAACCGGTCACGATGCGTCGCTGATACCAGGCTCGGGCTCGACGGTGTACTACACGCGGCGCAGTCACACGTTCGCGACGGGGCGCGAGGGACCCCACCCCGTCACCACTTCGCTACCCCCTCACTCTAGCCGCTGACCAGCGGCAATGGAGAAATCCGGTTGTGCTAAATCAAGTTGGATCCAGAGGATCAATGTCCGTGCCTGCATACAACTCCGGTTTCAGAGATAGCAGCGTGAGCGGCTCTCCTGCCTTGACCGCTTGCCAGGCGATCGCCGCGGCATGGGCCACTGACCAGTCCACGTTCTTCCAGCCCATCGCATCAACGGCATGCGTCGCGGTGAAAGGAACATTCTCGGTGAACCGCAGGGCCGCGGCGTGCTTGCCCGCACCCGCGACCTGCCGCTCGGCAGCGAAAACAGACAGTGCCGGAATGATTAGGCGGCCAGTACCGCGCGACGCTTCGATATAGAGACCGGTGAAGAAGGGATCTGCGCGGTATAGGGCGGTCAGAGCGGTGTGGTCCAGGACGGCCGTCAGGTTCACGCGGCGGCGTCCTGATGGGTGCGGATCTTCGCCCAAGCGCTCTGGCCGACCTGCTGGACCTGCTCGGTATACTCCACGCCGAGTTCACGAGCGGCCTCGTGAGCTCGCTGCTCCCGTTCGGCCTCCGTGAGCTCACGGGCGGCGAGCTCTTCCAGCAGTTCGGTGATGGTGGTGCCGCGCTCGTGGGCGAGGATACGCAGTCGGTTGCGCACTTCCTCGCTGGTCTTGATACTCGTCGGCTTGTTCATGGCACTCATTCTACCCCTGGTAGAAGTTACGGTGCGTTGTTCCGGCGGTGCCTTCGGCGTCGAGCTCGGCGATCTCCGTGTCGAGTGTCGGGTGCGTCGGGCCAGCCGCCGCAGCAAGGTCCTGGTCGCCACCGGAGGACGGGACAGGTCGTCGCCGGGTCGCAGTCGGGCGAGGGCGCGTAGCAGCGTTCGACGGCGCGGCGTCGGCGGTAGGTCTGCCGGTCGAATGCCGGTGGCCGGCCGCCGCGGCGACCGCGGTTGTGTCGGTGTCGCTGCTGGTCGGCCTTCTCCGGGATGGTGCACGCGATGCCTCGTTTGCGCAGGTAGGCATTGTCAACTTGATCGCGGTCGGTCTGTGGGATGATCGTTTAGATCGTTCAGGTGGGGGTGGGGAGGGTGGCTGTGGAGGCCGGGGCGGCGG
>NZ_JBEXCW010000280.1:0-1913 GCF_040605435.1 Streptomyces sp. NPDC005574 | reverse complement strand
GTCCTATCTGCGGTTCCTCGTCGAGCATCACAAGCGGATCCGGCACTCCAACTTCATCGAGCGGACCTTCGGCGAGACACGGCGTCGGGTCAAGGTCATCGGCCGGTTCCCCAGCGAGACCTCCTGTGTCTCCCTGGCCTTCGCCGTCCTGCACCGGGCCGCCACCGGCTGGCGCGGCTTCACCACCACCCCGGCCGGACTCCGCCTCCTGCACGACCTGCGCCGAGCCTTGACCAACCCGCCCGAGCTCGTCCACCTGCCCCTCCCCGAGGCCACCCCGACACCCGTCGACCAGGCCGCGCAACATTAACAACGGAACCCACCTCGTCGAGCTTTTCCACCGCTCCGAGGACGCGACCCCTCGATCCGGGCGCTGGTTGAGGAGTTCTGCCGCTCCTAGGCCGGCGTGCACCGGCTTCAGGCGTCGGCCGCGACTCAGGCTCCGCCCACGAGTTCAGGGTCGGGTCATATTGACTGCGGGTGTTGCGGTGCTTGTGCGAGTCGGCGCAGGAGGGCGAGGGCCGCGGGGCGTCCCGTGCCGGTGAGCGCGGTCGGTTGTCCGGAGCCGCGTTCGCGGTGGAGGTAGCCCATTTCCTGGCCGGTGTGCAGCCACGGCCACAGGAGCCGCCGGGTGTCGTCGTGGGTGATGGGGGTTCCGTCGGCGTGGCGCAGGGAGGCGGCCAGTACGTGGTGGACGGCGTGTTCGAGTTCATCGTGGGGCAGTGGGCCCGGCCACAGGGCACAGACCGCGGCTTCCGCGGTCTGGTGCTGGGCTCGGTCGGCGCCGAGCCAGGCGAGGACTGCGGTGTTCTGGCGGAGTTCGGGGTCGGTGAGGTGGGTACGGCCCGCGGCGCTGAGTTTTACGGTGCGGTGGCGTTTGGTCAGCAGTTTGTAGTGGCGGGCGATTTCGTGCAGGTTGGCGAGCTGGAACAGGTCGGCTTCGGAACGGGGGCCCTTCCCGATCGGGTACCAGTGCGGGTAACGCGCGAAGGCCTCGGCGACGAGTCGGCTTGGCAGGTACCCGGCCTGGGTGAGGGGCACGCCGTCACCGATCGCCTGCAGCAGCCAGCACAGTGGTTCGGCTGTGTCTGCGGGAGCCGGAAGGGGACGGTTGAGCGCGGGGAGGACGGGGGCGAGCAGGTTCCGCCGTTCGGCCGGAGGCGCGGCTGCCAGACATCACGACGCTCTACGCGGATGGCATCGCGCGGAGGGCGTCCATGGTGCGCTGGATGGGGTGTGGTCAGCCACTGCTCGGTCAGGTGGATCTGGGCGGCCCGGAAGCCACGCGCGGCCGGGTCGAGGTCGCCTGCGTCCAAAGCCTGTTCGAGGCGGATCGAGGCGTTCGCGTGGGCGATGGACTCGTGTGCTCCCATGGTCTCGCCCCAGGCCAGTTCGGGGGTGTCGGGCGGGGTGGTCGGTGAGTCTGCTGTGGCCTTGCGGCAGGCCGCGATGCCTTCCTGCGGGGAGTTGTGCCAGGAGCGCAGGACCCATGCGGTGGTCTCCGTGGTGCATACAGTTGCGGGCCGGGGGCGTCCGGCCCGCAGCAGTAGCCGTGCCAGCGAGCGGAGGAGTTCTTGTTGTTCGGTCTGGTCGGCGTGCCACTTGCGGGGGAGTTCGTACCAGCAGAAGCGCTCGATATCGGCTGTCGACAGCGAAGAGACGTCTTGCCCGTCCGGCACGAGCCAGTCCAGCAGCCGTGCCTCGCGATCGTCCGGTCTGTCCGGGGGCGCCCCGTCGCTTTTGGGGGCGGGGATCGATCTCACTGGGTTCACCTCGCTCGTACGGCAGGCCTCAACGCAATGGACGGAACCATCCAGCCTGATCTTTTCACCTCATGGGACGCATCGGGTCTCACTCACGCCTCGATGAGTCCCATGAGGAGGGGCGGTCTTGGAGCGCGAGCAGCGCTGCGA
>NZ_JBEXCW010000279.1:0-1918 GCF_040605435.1 Streptomyces sp. NPDC005574 | reverse complement strand
TCCGCATCTGTTCGTAGAGATTCTTCTGGTTCCGCTTCACCGTGAAGGCGTAGTGCGCCTTCTTCACCTCGACGAGGAAGCGGGCGTGGTCGCGCTGAGTGTGTAGTGCGTCGCTGGTCACCGTGACTCCTTGCAGGTCATAGGGGTCCAACAGGGCGGCGAAGCACGTGATCTCGTTCGTCTTCTCGGGGACCCTGAGCTGGGTGACGGTCAGGCCGGTGCCAGTCATCGCGGCCAGCAGGTGTGCGGCAGGGCTGGTGCCCAGGCGCGAGCCGCGGGCACTTTTGCCGTCGATCGCGAGGGTGTCGGTGCCGGCCGGGTCGTGGCCGAGGAGGTCGGCCAGGCCGCCGGGGCAGGTGTCTTTGATGACCCGCCGGATCGTCGCGCCGCTGGGCGGGACGCGCACGGCCAGGGCGGTCGCGGTGCGGGCGCCGAGTTGGGCCAGGACGTCCTGCGGGGCGTCGGTGGCCCACTCGTCGATCGCCACGAAACTCCTTGCCCCGCTCACCACGGCGGAGCAGGCGATCAGCAGCACTGCCACGAAGGGGTGACGCTTCCCGCGCCGGCACCGCGGATCGGCCAGCGTGGCCAGCCGCTCGGCCAGCGCACCCGTCGCGCGGTGCTGACGGGTGGGCGACTTGACCAGACAGACGGTGGCAGACTGGCGGCACATCGAAGCTCCGTTGAGCGCAGGCGACTTGGGAAAGTCACCTCCACAACGGAGCTTCGTTGCGTCCGGTCGCGCGCCCTCCCCGCATCGTCACACCGCCGTGACCTGCACACTCACGAGACCACCGCGACTTTGCAATCGCCCTGAACACCCACCACCTCGACTCCGCGCAACGGTGAATCACCACTTCGACCACGCCTGGCCAAGGCACTTCAGCATGATCGTGTTACGAGCTCGTAGCCTGAGTGGTAACGGTGCGAATTACGATACCTCGTTGTGCATGGTCACGGCGACATCCACTTCGTCTCTCGTGCCTTCATCTGTGTTGAATTGTGTAATATTATAGGTTTTAGTCTGGCCGGGATACAGTTTGAAGTGAGCGACTTCCCAATCCCTCGTCTTTCCGTCCAGGTCCCCGCTCCAACAAGAGCTACCTTCGTACAGTTTCACGATATAGGAGACGTCTACTACGCCCGTTGCGGGATCGGTTTGCATAATCGTAGGATGCAGTTCTCCATAAACCTCACCCCCAGAACAGGCAGACCATATTCCAACATTGTCGACCTGAGTCGTCGCCACGGAGTTTACTGTGTAGGATTTACTGGCAGCACTCGTTGCGTAATCGAAGCTATCCCCGAAGATTGTGCTGTCATCGTCCCAGACTCCAAACTTTGCTGAGACGGTTACCTTGTTGATCTTTGGAGATGCCGCAGAAGCCGTACTAACTGGCGTCGCAACGAGCACGCATGTAGTGGAAATTACACTGGCTAGCATAAGCGAATTGCGGACAGGCATATCCCTTGCAACCTCTTTCCGGTATTCCGATAAGCTACTTGTTCTCTTGGAAACCAGCCTCGTGGCGTCAGCCCTCACGGGATGAAGCTATACGTGACTACCCAAAATCCAGGCACTAGCAATACGGAGGGGGAGCTGATTCCAGCTTAAGTAGGCAGTGCTCAAGTGACTACTGCCAGTGTCGCGAGGGGGGGCACCCGCTCACAATCGCGAATGATATCACCGACGTACTTCGTGTTCACGGCCTCGGCGGTGAGGTCCCGGTACTACAGGTGAGATTCGAGAGCTCGGCGTTGTCGCCGCTCGTAGTGGATGCGGCGGGCGATGGCCTGGTGGGCCCGGCGCCATAGCGATTGGGCGTAAGCATTCAGAAGGTCGGTCGCGTGTCCGTCTCCTGACGATGTGACAGGTGTGGGGTGGGTGCGGCAGGATCCGTGGTCATGTCGTCGGGGT
>NZ_JBEXCW010000278.1:0-1962 GCF_040605435.1 Streptomyces sp. NPDC005574 | reverse complement strand
GGAAGGACCCGTGCACGGCGTTCCAGCGGTCCCGTTCGGCGAACTGCCGCCGGTGGAACAGCTGGTAGGTGTTGGGGTGGACGGCCCGCTCGCCCCGGGCTGCCGAACTCCGCGGCCAGGCCGGCCCAGGACCAGGAGCCGAGGACGAGCCGGCAGCGGTCCGGGCCGAGTTCCTCCACGACGCCGTCGCGGAGGTGACGGGACACCTCGGCGGCGGGCCGACCGAGCACGGCCTCACCGCGGCACGGCCAGTCCCCGGAGTCGTCGGAGCCGCGGAACCTGGCGGCCAGGAAGGCGGCCACGGTTCCGCCGGGCAGCGCGCGCGGGGTGAAGCGGGGGCCTGTCGGGGTGCGCGGGGTGATCCGGTCGGCGCGGAAGGTGCGCCAGTCCTCTCGGTCGGGATCGAAGGCGACGAGGTACCAGCGTCCGCCCCAGGTGACGAGGTGATGGGGCTGCACCCGGCGCGGCGGGGGTGCGGCGGCTCCGCCCGGGGTCGCGGACGAGTAGTCGAAGCGCAGTACCTCGCGGGCGTGGACGGCGGCGGCGAGGGTCATGAGCACACCGCTGTCGACCTGCGGGTCCGGCCGGGCCGTGGGTCGTTCGACTGCCGTGACCTGGAGGGTGTCGACGCGGTGGCGCAGCCGTGCGGGCATGACCTGCCGCACGGTGGCCAGCGCGCGTGCCGCGGCCTCCTCGATGCCCGCGCGGGTCGTGATGGCGATGCGCAACGCGACCGCCAGCGCCACGGCCTGCTCGTCGTCGAACAGCAACGGCGGCAGCTGCGCGCCAGCGTCGAGCCGGTAGCCGCCGTCGGGCCCCTTGAACGCCACGACGGGATAGCCGAGTTCGCGCAGGCGGTCGACGTCGCGGCGCACCGTGCGCGCGCTGACGTCCAGCCGTTCGGCCAGCAGCGCCCCCGGCCAGTCCCGGCGCGCCTGGAGCAGGGAGAGCAGCGACAGCAGTCGTGCTGATGTCTTCGGCATGGAACCCATCCTGCCCACAGAAGCGGACACGCCCTGACCTCTTCCCCTGCGACGGTTGTCCCGTGCCCGAGAACGACACCGACCGGAAGGACCCGATCACCGTGACCGACACCAACCCGCTCCCCGCAACCCTGGACGCCGAGCGGGCCGATCTGCTCGCCGCCCTCGCGGCCGCCCGGGCCGCGCTGGTGCACACCACGCGCGGGCTCACCGACGAGCAGGCCGGGCAACGCCCCACGGCCGGCGCGCTGTGCCTGGGCGGACTGGTCAAGCACGTCGCGTCCGTCGAGGAGGGCTGGCTGCGGTTCGCCGTCGAGGGCCCGTCGGCACTGCGCCACGACCTGCCTGACGGAGTCACCTGGGCCGACCTGCGGGCCGGTACCGCGCGCGAGCTCCCGCAGTGGGCGATCGACCACCAAAACAACTTCCTGATGCTGCCCGGCGAGACGCTGGCGGGGATCGTCGAGCGGTACGAGGAGGTCGCCGCCCGGAGCGAGAAGGTCATCGCCTCCGTCGCCGACCTGTCACTGACCCACCCGCTGCCGGAGGCGCCCTGGCACGAGCCGGGGGAGGTGCGCAGTGTGCGCCGGGTGCTCACCCACGTCATCGCGGAGACCGCCCAGCACGCCGGGCACGCGGACATCCTGCGCGAGACGCTCGACGGGCAGACGTCGACCTGACCGCTACGGCGACACCGGGCGGATCGCCGTCCGGGCGGGGCTCCGAGGACACGGGGCCGGACGGCGACCGCTCGCCGCCCGGCCCACCCAGGGCCCCCGTCCCGGCCCACCCAGGGCCCCCGTCCCGGCCCGCCCCCGGCCGTCCCGCCGTAGAAGCGGACCACCGCGGCGCCCCTCCGCCCACCGGGCCCCTCCGCCCACCGGGCCCCTCCGCCCACCGGGCCCCTCCGCCCACCGGGCCCCTCCGCCCACCGGGCCCCTCCGCCCACCGGGCCCCTCCGCCCACCGGGCCCC
Organism: Streptomyces sp. NPDC005574; assembly: GCF_040605435.1. NCBI lineage: Bacteria > Bacillati > Actinomycetota > Actinomycetes > Kitasatosporales > Streptomycetaceae > Streptomyces > Streptomyces sp. NPDC005574. The sequence continues at coordinate 5 of NZ_JBEXCW010000278.1, read as the reverse complement.
TCCGC
>NZ_JBEXCW010000277.1:0-1968 GCF_040605435.1 Streptomyces sp. NPDC005574 | reverse complement strand
ACGAGGACCAGGAAGGAAGACAACCACCCTCGGTGCCGTGGAACCCGAGCGCAGCCGCAGCGACACGCGACGGCCCCATCCCCAACCATCAGGGAGAAAAGGGGCGAACCGACCAACCGGTCAGCAGCTCACAACCCCTGACGAATCGAGGCTAATGCCTACCCTTGATCAGGCATCAGTCATAGTGACATAAAAGTTGGCCCAGTCAATCTTGGGGTTAGCCACGTTTGCGGCTCCTACCGCCATGTCCGTGGTCGTACCACGACCATTAAGTGTGAAGTGTTTGTCGCTGCTTCCAGCAAATTTACTGACGTCGGTTGCACAGCTCGTGCCAGTGTAGATATTTACCTGAGCTTCGACATCGACGCTGCTGCTCGGAAGAGTTGCCCTCACCCAGCCAATAGCCTTCACCGCGTGACCATTGTGTTCAACACACTTGCTGATCGACCACCACGGCGTGGGCTTGTCCCAGGCTACTTCGGTGGTGCCAGGCTGGTATGAATTTCCATAATATCCGGCAGCGCCGGAGGTGCTTGCATACATGTTAATGTATGGCGTGACATGGTGGCTCCGAGGGTGCAGTGTAGTGCTGGCATAGGCACTCCCACTCGGAATGGCCACGGTTGCAACCGCCACTGCTGCGGCAACGGTAGTAATAATGCGATGAGTTCGAGACATCATGATCTCCTGCGCATAAAATTGAGGGGATAGGGCGCCTCTATGCCCCATCTCAACTACAAGACGAAACCTGAAGGCCGCCAGGGCCAGGTAATTATTACTCATCCATAACTCGCCCGCGCCGCAGCTTGTCAACCTCGATTCTTCAAGGGACTCGCCTCGATCATTCACGTGCGCGCGCCGGCGTGAGGGGGTCGGCTGGGATGTCCGGTTCCTGACGGTTCGTCTCGTGGGTCGGCCTCCGCGGGTTAGGCCGGTGGGCCGCGTGTCGCCGCGGCATGTCGTCGGCGTCCACTCGCCGAGGGTGTTGCGGGCCTTCTCCTTCCGGTGCGCGGGGACGGCGGTGTGGCGGTCAGCCAGGGTCGGGCAGGGCCTGGACGCGGTCCCAGGCGGCGACGACGTGGTGCGCGGCGGGCCAGGCGGGGTCGAGGTTGAGCTCGCGGCGACGGGCGTGTTCGGTGAGCTTGGCGGGGACGTCGAGCAGGTCGGTGCGGACGGCGGAGGGCTCGGCGCGGGCCGGGCGGCCGTCGAGGGCGAGGAGCTGCAGCCAGGACAGCAGGTCCATGGCCAGGGCGAGCAGGGTGTACCAGGCCTGGTTGAGGGCGAACTTGAACGACGGCAGTCGCAGCAGGGTCAGTGCCTTTGACCTGCGGATCCCGGACTCGACGTGTGCGTGGGTGCGGTGGCGTGCGTCGAGCCATTGCAGCTGCCGGCCGGCGGTGTTCGTGGCGATCACGGTGTAGCGAAAGCCGGTGGTCGTCTCGTAGGGCTTCAGGTCCTTGGTGTACTTGGGATGGATGGGCTCGCGGCGGACGATGATCCGCAGGCCGTCCGGCCAGCCCGAAAGGTCGAGCAGGTCGGTGATCTCCACCAGCGCCGCGTCCTCGCGAGGGTTGCCCTGCGCATTCAGCGCGGGCGTCCACGCCTTCTCGGGCACCTTGGCCAGGCCGGCCCAGAAGTCCTCGTCCCTGCTCCAGCCGACCGAATACTCCCAGGTGTGGGTCTTGTTGCCGCCGCCGGAGGTGATCCAGGCCAACCACTCCTTCGTGGCGCCCGCGCCGTCGGCACGGAAGAGGACCTTCCTGCGACGGCGGGTCGGTAATTGCCGCACGGCCTCGGTGGAGACGTCGATGTGGTCGCTCGCGGTGTTCGCTCCCGCGCTGCCCGGGCGGAGCCGGCACACCAGGTGCTCGTCGGGGCATTGTCAGGTTGGGCGAGCGTTCGGGGTTGTGAGCCGGTTCGGGACGTGTCTGGCCGTGGTGGTGACGGTGGTTCAGGCCGTGGTGGGCG
>NZ_JBEXCW010000276.1:0-1992 GCF_040605435.1 Streptomyces sp. NPDC005574 | reverse complement strand
GCCAAACTCACCACCCACACCGCGGCCGAGGACCCGGTCGGCTGGCCCGGCCTCGTGCAGTGCGCCCTGACCGGCCTGGAGATCGACCTGGCGGGTGATCCCGACCAGATCGCCGTCCTGGCGGAACACGCCACCATCCGCGCCGTGTGTGCATGACGTGCCTCGACAACCGCCACCACCTACAGCCAGCCTTTCCGGAGGTCACGGGTGTGGTGGCGGCTCGTTCCCGCGAGAGTCGGGAGACCGGCTTTCCTCGGGCAGTACCGGGCGCGAGGAGGCCTGACAATCGGGGCACATGATCAAGCCATGGCCGTCGGGGGCCACGAGGGTCCCCCAGCCCCGGCAGCGCTGACAGCCGACGGCGTCATCGGTCTTCAGCCCGGCCGCCGTGTGGTGTGTCACTGGAGCATCAGCCATACACGACCGAACAATCGGACATTTCTTTCTATTCCACAGGAAGAGGGAGGTTGTGGATGATGCTGTGAATGAGGTGAAGGCGCGCCCCGGTCCGACGCTTCCGCCGGCACCTGGCCACCCATGAACGGACAGCCGGATGAGCGGCCACGACGAGACCCGCACGGCTGACCAGCTCGACGGTGGTCACCACATCGCGGCAGCAGCTGCTCCCCATCAGCCCGAGACGGGCCGCCAGGTCGCCTCATGCGGCCAGCCCTGCGACGGTCTCGGCGACGCCTGAATTCTGACCCTCTGACGGCGGATCAAAAGTGACCCTCTGGGTGGTTTTCGCCTGAACCTGATCTTGATCGGAAGGTCAGGAGGGAAGGGTGATCCGCGTGGAGGACTGGGCAGAGATCCGTAGGCTGCACCGGGCCGAGCAGATGCCGATCCGGGCGATCGCCCGGCATCTGGGCATCTCGAAGAACACGGTGAAGCGTGCGCTGGCGAGTGACCGGCCGCCGAAGTACGAGCGGCCGGCCAAGGGCTCGGTGGTCGACGCGGTCGAGGTGCAGATCCGTGAGCTGCTGCGGGAGACCCCGTCGATGCCCGCCACGGTGATCGCGGAGCGGATCGGGTGGGAACGCGGGATGACGGTCCTCAAGGAGCGGGTGCGGGAACTGCGGCCCGCCTACGTTCCGGTCAATCCGGCCGGCTCACGCACGAGTCCTGGCCCAGCGGCAGGTCGCCTTCAAGAGCAACGAGATCTCCTCCTTCGCACCGCTGCTGGACGGTTTCGAGCTCGCGAACTCGGTGGTGGCCGCCGATGCCCTGCACACCCAGCACGGCCACGGGGCCTATCTGACCCGTCGCGGCGCGCACTACGTGGCCGTCGTGAAGAAGAACCATCCGGGCCTGTACGCCCAGGTCAGGAACCTGTCCTGGCGGGACATCCCGCTCGGGCACCGCACTCGCGACCACGCCCACCACCGCGACGAGATCCGCCGGCTCAAGGTCGCCGCGTTCAGTCACCTCGACTACCCCGGCGCCCGCCAGGCGATCCAAGTCGTACGCTGGCGACGCGACTTGAGCACCGGGAAGCTGACCATCGAGCGCGTCTACCTGATCACCAGCCTGACCGTCTTCGACGCCACCTGCACCGAGCTCGCCACCTGGATCAGAGGCCACTGGGGCATCGAGAACCTCCTGTACCCCGTCCGGGACCGCACCTTCCGCGAGGACGACTCCAAAATCCGCACCGGCACCCTGCCGCGCGCCATGGCCTCCCTGCGCAACCTCGCCATCAGCGTCTTCCGCCAGGACGGCCACACCAGCATGGCCGCCGCCCTCCGCCGCACCGGCCGCGACTACCACCGGCCCCTATGAGCCCTCGGCCTCACGTGACGAACCCAGACAGATCTCGATCATGCAATGACCATGGGTCGTGCCCCTCCGGTGGGGGAGCCGCTACCCGTCGGCTGGCTGGCGGTGCGCTTGCTCTGGTCGCGTCCAGAAGGTGGTGTAAAAGGCGACGAGCGTAGGTTTCCGTACTGAACCGACCAAAGTTCGTACGAGGAAGGACCCACGCTCGTGCAC
>NZ_JBEXCW010000275.1:0-1994 GCF_040605435.1 Streptomyces sp. NPDC005574 | reverse complement strand
CCGCCGAGTACGAGGCACTCCACGCAGCAACCCCAGCACCAGAAACCGTCCTGGAAACCAGCTAACCCACCGTCCACCAAACCCGGGGCTTGACACTCGGGGTGTTCGCGGAGCTGGTCAAGGGCAGGTGCGATCAGTGATGATGCGTCGGCAGGCACGGTCTTCCACTCGGATCACGGGGCGTAGAGAACTCCATGATCTTGGAAGCCGTGTCTGTCACGTTTCGGGCCCCGTCGCCGACCTGACGGACCACCACGAACCGGGCGTCATGCGACTACGCCGAAGTGCTGTCACACCACCCACCGCACGCGCGGCTTGACAGACCACATTAGGAATCCCTGACATACGCATTGCTAACCGCGAGCTGGGATACCCGAAGAGGAGGTTTAGTCCTGAAAGTCTCATTGTTTAAGCCGCGGCAAGCCGTAACCATTAGCGGTCGCGACGGGTCTTCTTGTTCTGCTTCCTAGTCGTCTCTATGATGAGGCCGAACGCTATCAACATGATCAAGCATAGAAATATAATCCCAATGGACCCAAGAATGGCCCAGGCGACAAGTTCATCGCCTGCAGTCACAGAATCCCCATTGAGTGCAGTGGTCATGTCATCCGATCAACGCAACATTTTGGGAGAAGTCATTCCATTCTTCCATGGTGGAGCCGAATTTTTTCTGGATTGATTTCCCAGCTTTGCTCCGGCACGTGACCGGTGATCTCCGTGATCTCCAGGGTGCCATGGAAGATCACTGAGTTTTAAAAACGCGTAGTCGGGGTATTTCTGGGCAACAGGGCGCGCATGCAGGTCTCTTTCTTTGATGGCGCGCAAATGTCCAGTTTCAAAGGCTGCCATGGCGATTTTCAGCGACCGGTGGTGATGACGCCATTGTCGATCTTGATCGGTACGATGGAGAGGGGTTTCTTTGCGGGGCCCGCAATGGGATGGCCTGTGGTGGCGTCGAAGCGGCTGCCATGGCAAGGGCAATTAATCTTATTTTTAGCGACGTTGGCGACGGTGCAACCTTGGTGGGTGCAAATCGCGGAGAATGCCCTGATTTGGTCGTTCTTGTCGCGAGTGAGGACGATGTTGGCATGAGCAACAACCAGGCCGCCATTTTGGGGTACCTCGTCCACGCGAGCGAGCTCTTTGGCGCCGGCGGCGGCAGCGTTCTTTACTGCGCCGCCTCCGGACCCGTCGTGACTGGCGCATCCAGTAACGACACCGACCGCTGCCAGAGCGACGGCGCTGGCCACTACTGTCCGACGGGAAGTCCCGCTGCCGGACCCATCAATGCTATCGGATGAAAAGGTTCGAGCTGTACTCACAAACATCTCCGGGAAGTCAAGGTGCGGCAGGAAAGGAAACGGGGCATGCGACTGCCGCACTATCCTGCATCCGGAAACTTAGGATGGCTAGACGCCTCGGTCTCACCCTGCCGACTGCAGACATACTGAGGTAGCCGTTGCATGTGCTGTCAAGGGTCATGTCCGGACTCGATCCACCGCCAGACATTTTGAGTAGCAATTACTTAGACTTCCATGCTCATGCACCGCCAGAGATCCAACGAGCGTGCAGCGCGGGGTGACGGTCTTACGTGCATTGCCATGGGCCACATTTGACCTTTTCGGTCGTTTCCGCGTTAATTACCGATAAGCGGCTTCCTCCATGCAGAGAACACTGCATATGCGACCGGTAGCCTTATTTGGGGAAGCTCCCTGGGAGAGAGCGTGGTAAGGACTCTGCTTATGGTACGGCCAACAGCAAGCGCCCCTAACCGAGAACACCGCAAGTCAATGATCATTGAATTCGCTCTGGCCGCTGGCAGCCAACGCCCGTTCCACCCAAACTGGCGCAGAGCCGGCTGACGAGAATTCAGGAGAGTCTACCGTCATGATCTAGCCCCAACCTCGATTCGTCAGGGGTTGTGAGCTGCTGACCGGTTGGTCGGTTCGCCCCTTTTGTCCCTGATGGTTGGGGATGGGGCCGTCGCGTGTCGC
>NZ_JBEXCW010000274.1:0-2004 GCF_040605435.1 Streptomyces sp. NPDC005574 | reverse complement strand
ACCCCGACGACATGACCACGGATCCTGCCGCACCCACCCCACACCTGTCACATCGTCAGGAGACGGACACGCGACCGACCTTCTGAATGCTTACAATCGAGGTGAAGTCCGCATTACGGGATGAAACAGCGGGAGAAAACGACCTCTTATAACAGACCGCCCCTGCCCGGCCCCGGCGGCGACCACAGTATCCGCCCCGGCCGATCGAGTGTGAAGTCAGGGTCCTGGCATAGTCGCGAGTGGGTGAATTGTCTCGTGTGCTCGCAGGCCGGTGAGCATCCTGCGAGCTGGAACTTCACCGGAAGCAACGACCTTTGACCCACTCCACAAAGTGGACAAGACGCGACCTTGCCGGGGCCCTGAGTGTGAAGTTGGCATCGACTATTCGATGCCAACGACATCGACCCCAACTGCCAGTCCGCTTTGACCGCTTCGATCGCGGCTTCGCCGCGCAGGAGCCACCCTCTGATAGACCAATTCAGATTGGGATGCTCGCGAGGGTTTGGCCAGTGGTGGTGCGGATTAGGAGGTGGTCAAGCTGGTTGGGAGACAAGTTGGTGGCGGCCGTGAGGGTGATGGGCTTAGGTTTGCCATGCGAGTTATGGCTGGGAAAAGGTACGCGCCAGTCTCCGATTGGGCGGGCGCGGCCGTCGGCGCCTACGGCAAGGAGGCGGCAGGTCAGGGCGCCTTTCACCCCGGATACTTGCAGAGTAATGGCAGTACCCCAAGCTTTGGGTTGCAGGGCGGCAGTGGCAGTGACACCGGAGCTTGAGTTACGGACGGTGTGCGTTTGCCCGGTCAGGGCCGTGGGAGAAGCTTCTCGGCCAGGGGTTGCGCTAAGAGCCAGTACGGGACCGGCGATGATCGCGGCTGCGGCCGCGCCCACCAGGACCAGACGCCGTCGTTTAGCGGTGCGGCGTTCGGTTGCCGCTGCGGCAAGGGTGCGCTGCAGGAACTCCCGCCCGCCGGTGACAGCACCGACAGGCACCCACCGTTCGGCATACGCCAAACTGTCCCTTTCGTGGACGCTACCTCCGGAGGCGGCGAGGGCAGCGACGGGAGTAGCCAGAACCGCAAGACGCTCGGCGGTCTCGCCGAGTTGCGTGACCTCCAGGGCGCAGTCTGAGCAGACGGTTAGGTGATCTTCGAAGGCTTGCGTGTCGGCCGCATCCAAGAGGCCCAGAATGTAGGCGGCCACCTCGTGATGGTCAGGGGTGGTGGTCATCGCCCGGTGTCTCCTGTTCGTCTCGTTCCCGTAGCGCTAGGCGCATGGCGTTCAGCGCGTAATAGACCCGAGACTTCATGGTCCCGGGAGGAATGCCCAGGACGGTGGCTGCCTGGGCTAGTGTGCGACCCTTTAGATATGTCTCCACGAGGGCCTCTCGGTGTTGCGGAGTCAGAGTATCCAGGGCTTTGGAGACAACCATGGTCTCCAAAGCTTGTGCCATTTCGTCGGGTCCCGGCAAAAGCTCCAATGTTGCCGGGTTGGTCTCGCGGGGACGGACAGAGCGGGCCCGGTGTGCGTCAATTACCAGGCGGCGGGCGACCGTGACCAGCCATGGCCGGATCCCGGACGGTTCCATGGCCTGAAGCCGTTCGGCGTGTCTCCACGCCCGCAGCAGCGTCTCCTGCACCACGTCTTCGGCCCACTGCCGGTCCCCGCACAAACCAGCGGTGAACCGCAGCAGTGCATTCCCGTGCTCCCGATACAACGCCTCCACCAACCCGTCCCCCCCAGGAGGGGGGGACGGGCCTACAGACTTACCCTGGTTGCGATCGCTGTTCACCCTGCCATCATCACCTATTCCCCAGTCAGGCAGTCAGCAGGTTGTGCTACCTCAACACACGGACACCAGCCGCAAAAGGTTCAGCGTGTTCACCACATCAAACATGATTCACGCCCCCTCCAGCCTCGATTCGTCAGGGGTTGTGAGCTGCTGACCGGTTGGTCGGTTCGCCCCTTTTGTCCCTGATGGTTGGGGATGGGGCCGTCGCGTGTCGCTG
>NZ_JBEXCW010000273.1:0-2025 GCF_040605435.1 Streptomyces sp. NPDC005574 | reverse complement strand
TCATCAGGGCGCACTGGGTGATCGAAAACAGGCTCCACTTCGTCCGCGACACCGCCTTCCGCGAAGACGCCTCCAAGATCCGCACCGGGCACAGCCCGGAGAACATGGCCACCCTGCGCAGCTTCGCCATCAACCGACTCCGTGCCGCGGGCCACACCAACATCGCCGCCGGACTCCGCACGACAGCCCTCCGCCCCTACGAACGACCGCTGGCCGTCCTCGGCCTCAACTGACCTGCATCAACGCACGATCAACGAACTTTGCAATCGCCCTGGGGTAGTACCCGCCGAGAAAACAACTGAATAGGCGTTCACCTGGCCACTTTAGGCGCGGGACTGGTTGGATCGTTGGCCTGAGTGACAATCAGGTAATGCAGGTGTTGACACAGACGATGGCGCCCTCCTTTTCAATCGATTGTACAACCTGGCCGATGGACGGGGCCCCACTCGCCTACAACGCAATCCTTCACACACTGGCCAATAGGGGCGGGCTCGCGATGAATGATGACTGGATACCTCTTTCCATGCGCTGTCAGGATCTGGATGTACTGCCTCTCATCGTTCTGGCAGACAACCGGACAGTGCTACGTGAATGGATTGAGGACAGCCTCCATAGATGCGCCGTCGATACGGAAGAAGTGCTTCGCCGCACTTGCCTTACAGTAGACTACGAGCGCTCGCCAGCGGAAGTCGATGAACAATTTTATCTCGGCGCCTACAGTCCACCCGAGAAGCTTTCCGACATTATTGATGCAATTCTTGATTTACTGCCCACTAGCCATATAACACTCCCGGGAACATGCCTGCCACAGGTGGAATATTTGATAAGGATTTCTGCTGAATATAGAGACTCATTGCCTGCTATACTTGACGCCTGTAACTCGCCATACGGGGTACGCCATGACGGTCGCGGATTGATCATCCCATCGTCCATCAAAAACCCTCTCGAGAATTGACCGGGCTGTGCGCGACTTTCCCTTCTCTCAGTAAAGCGGAGTACGGGCAGTTGGACGACAACGTATTGCTAAGCGAGCGGATCAGACTCTTTCACAAGATTCACAATCACCCGGAGGCAGCCGAACTTTGGTTTGAACGTGCAATGGTCAAGGCGGAACTGGAGCGACAAGGGAGCGCGGTTCGCAATATAGCCAATGCCCTACAGCTCAACAAGAGTCTGGCCGGCAGGGTAAAGTGTGAATTCTCGAAGTATTCCGGTTATCCTTTTGTCGTGGACGTTCTAAAGATGTCCCGTAAGCGGGTGTTGGATTAGGCCTGGGATTGTCCGTAGGTGTGGTGGCGCTACCTGGCGAGGGCCAGGTTGTGCAGCCGGGCGACGCTGAGGATGGCTTGGTGGACGCCGTCGCCGCGTAAGCGGCAGTCGCGGAGAATTTTGTAGGTCTTCATCCGGGAGGAGGCGTGCTCGACGCGGGCCCTGGCCCGGCGGTGGACTGCGTTGTCGGTTTGCTGCTCAGGTGTGAGCGGCCGGTCTTTGCGCGGCCAGTGCGGGATGAGGGCGGGGGTACCGCGGTAGCCGCCGTCGCCGGGCACAGGTGCGTTCTTCACGGCGCGGTCGATCCCCGATTCCCGGTAGGCGCGCGCGTCGTGGCGGTTGCCGGGCAGGGGTTGCCCGGCCGCCACGACCAGCCGTGTGTTGGCGTCGATGACGACCTGGTGGTTGGTGGAATAACGGTAGTTCTTGCTGGATGCGGCCACGCTCCTGTCGCGGGTCGGGACCAGGGTGCCGTCCACGATCAGGACCGTGTCGGCCGGGTGCCGGCGCCGTACCGGGGCCAGAGCGAGCAGTGGAGCCATGTGGTCGATGACCCGATCCGCTGCCGACTTCGAGATCCCGAACAAGGGCCCCAGCTGCCGCATCGTCAGGTTCGTCCGCCAATACGCCGCCACCAGCAATATGCGGTCCTCCAGAGGCAGTGAACCGCCCCGGGTTTGATGGAGACATCGAAGACCCGGAAGGATCCCGAGCATGGCTGCACCCCGTAGGTACCCCGACGAACTGCGCGAGCGC
>NZ_JBEXCW010000272.1:0-2057 GCF_040605435.1 Streptomyces sp. NPDC005574 | reverse complement strand
AACGACCTCCTCTTCGACCACGCCAACGACCACCTCCCCGCCATGGTCCTGGTCGAAGCCGCCCAACAAGCCGCCCACCTCCACACCCCCGGCCGGCGCTTCACCCCCTCCGCCTCCGAAATGCGCTTCACCCGCTACATCGAATTCCACACCCCCTGCCTCATCACCACCCACCCCCACACCACCCCCCACAACACCACCATCACCATCACCGGCCACCAAAACAACCAACCCGCCTTCACCATCCGCCTCACCCAACCCACCACCCCCTAACCACCAACCACACACCACGCCACCACCACGCACCCCCGACGACGCACCGGCCGCCGGCACGCACCCCACACCAACCCCCCGCGAGCCACCACTCACCCACCCGCCCACCAACCGACGCCACGCAAGCACCGGCGAAGGCCGGAGGCGTACCCGACAGAGGCGGGGGGCGGCACCAGACGGAGGCGGGCAAGGCGCCGCAACACACAGCCCGGCCAGGACACCTCAGCCAAGACCGCGGAAACACCGACCGGGACACCCCAAGGGCAAGCACCACACCAAGGCCCGCAGCAAAGCACAGGCCTTGGGCAGGCGCCGGCCGGAGGGGCGCCTGCCCGGGCCCAGGCGGGGTGTCACCGCGGAAGCCGAGACAACACCCCAAGCAGAAACCCGGCGGAAACGCCGAACAGAGGGTGCCGGTACTGCCGCAACAGGAGCCGCAAGGACACTACCGGCCGCAACCCCGGGGGGGCGTACCCGGCGGGCGCAGGGAGGACCGACCGGGAACCCGAGGAAGCGGGAAGCCGGGGCGCATGCCGTGGCCCATGGGAAAGTGGGCACGTCGGCCGACACCGGGAACGGCGCAGGGTGCAAGCCCAGGGGCGGGCCGGCCAAGGGCCACGGGGAAGCACCGGGGGACGACGGGGGAAGCTGCCGCACTGAAAAGCCAGGGGAAAGTACCGGCCGCACCGAGAAGCGCGCACCGGCGGGGGCGGGAGAAGACGCCCCCGGCGGAGGCCGGGGCACATCGGGGCGACGGCTGCGAGACGTGTGCAGCGAAGGCCCGGCGAATAGCGGAGAGCCGGGGCACGAGCCGTAGCAGGCAGCGCAGAGGGCAACACCGGGCGTAAGCCCAAGGGGGAACGGGGGGTTCATGTCGATCGAGGTCACCCAGACGTACCGGACGCAGCTTGGAAAGCTGCCGGAACACAGACAGGAAAGACCAGGCGGCAGCCACACACCGGACAGCGCATACCGGCCGGGGCAGCAGAAAGCACAAGCCCGGGCACATGTGCCGGCCGGCGGCCGGGGGGAAGCACCGGACAAACCCCTGAACGTGCCGACAACCGGCTGCCGGGGGGAAGCACCGGACAAACCCCTGAACGTGCCGACAACCGGCCCGCGCAGGCGCGGCGGCTGCCCGCTGTGGTCAGCGGATCGTCCAGCCGCCGTCCACCGGCACCGTCGCACCCACCACGAACGAAGCCCGGTCACTTCCCAGCCAGGCCGCCACCTCCGCGATCTCCACCGGATCCGCCATCCGCGGCAACACAGCCGCACCCCGCAGCAACTCCTCCGCCCCCGGCTCCCGCTCAAGCCACCCCTCGATCATCTCCGTCCGCGTGGTCCCCGGAGTGATCGCATTAATACGAATACCCTGCGCCGCATACTCCGCAGCCGCCGCCTTCGTCAGCCCCAACACCGCATGCTTCGACGCCACATACGGAGCAGCCACCGGCGTAGCCACCAACCCCGCCGTACTACTCGTATTCACAATCGCGCCACCCCGCCCCAACATCGCGGGAATCTGATGACGCATACAGTTCCACACCCCCCGCACATTCGTATCCATGATCACGTCATAGATATCCTCACCCATCTCATGCAACGCCACCTGCCGCGCCCCCACCCCCGCATTGTTGAACGCAACATCCAACCGCCCGAAACGACTCACAGTCCGCGCCACCGCATCCGCCACCTCCCCACCCCGCACCACATCAGCCACCACGTAATCAGCCTCAAAACCCTCCCCCCGCAACTCCCCCACCAACGCAGCAAGCCGCTCC
>NZ_JBEXCW010000271.1:0-2078 GCF_040605435.1 Streptomyces sp. NPDC005574 | reverse complement strand
AACCCCGACGACATGACCACGGATCCTGCCGCACCCACCCCACACCTGTCACATCGTCAGGAGACGGACACGCGACCGACCTTCTGAATGCTTACCAGCATCTGACCAACCGGCACGGAACCGGACATCACACAACTACGCCGGGGCCGTGGTCCCGATGGTAGTACAGAATGCATCCAAACTTGGAGAGACGACGTCGAATGAATAGGGTGGCCCGCCGCTGATATCTTCCTTGTGGAAGATATCAGGCGAGAATCCAAGGTTCGAGCTACCGGCAGGAATTTCCTCTGCCGCAAGGAGGAGTTCGTTCACCGAATGCACGAACAGCCCGTCCCCGAGGAAGTATGGGGCGCCATATTGAGCCGATACCGGGATCGGCGGTGGCCATCGGTGACTGTATCCGGTGAGGTTCACCGAGCCGACCTGGTGATAGAAAGCTCGCACCGAAGGCGCCAGCGGCTGCCCCCGGAAGCCATCGATGACAACTTCGGACGTCTTTTCGTCGATGCAACTCAAGGTGGCGTCGACCCGGGCCGAAGGAGGCCGAAGGGCGTCTGACGGGAATGGAACGAGAATGCCTGCGCGTCCAGACGTTGCACGATCAGGGACAAATTGCCGTGGACACGACGCATTGTCTCGTCCGCGACGATCTCCACCTCGGCCATCGTCGCGGCCGTGACCGGCAAATCATAGATCTCGTCCCAGGCAGCCTCGTGTTCACCTGCCAAATACCTGTCAACAAGCGTCAACCTGTCCACCTTCTATCCGTGCGTCAATCTGGCCCAGACTACTCGATCCCAAAGTTCCTCTGCAGTCTCAGCAGCGGACCCATAGGACTTGATTATCTAGAGAGGCATCAGTCGAACCACTCAGGGTCACCAGCCTCGATGAACTCCTTGAGCACCGATCGACTCCGAAAGGCCTCACAAAGGAGCCTCCCCAGTCTTCTGAGGGCATCCGCATCCTCGCCATGCGCGACGAACGTTCCAGCCTCGGAGTCATAACTGAATCGGTCAACCAATTCGGGCGCGCATGCTCTCACAGCCGACCTGGCCACACCTTCCCAGCCATAGCCGTTGCCGTACTGCCCACACTCATCAAAGACATCCTCCACCTCGACCATGTGGTTGTCGCTGAGCATGAGGCAGTAGGACCCTGGTCTGTGGTCGTACTCGAAGAACACCAACGGAGGAAAACTCTCGCGATCAGTCATGCGTCGACCCTATAAGCCGGCACCGACAACGCCCGCTCCTCTCCACCAGACAGGGCTGATTCAAAGTCTCGGCGATCATGCGGTCTTGCTGGTCATGGCAGTCCGATCAAGTCCAGTGGACGGGTGAAGGGCGTGTAGGAGATCTCGCGCAGGCCGGCGGCGATGCTGTGGTGCCCGGCGGTGCGCAGGGTGCTGATCGCGAAGCTGCGCAGCGTGGCCATGTTCTCCGGCCCGTGCCCGGTGCGGATCTTCGAGGCGTCCTCGTCGAACGTGGTGTCTCTGACGTGGTGCACGGCCTCGATGCCCCATTGTGCGCGGGCGAGTTGGCCGATGGCCTGGGGTGATGCCTCACGCGCCGTCAGGTCGGTGATGGCGTAGACGGCCTCGAGGGTGATCTTGCCGGTCTTGAGGTCGGTGCGGTGCCGGTGGATTTTCGCGGCCTGCGTCACGTACGGGAAGGACAGCCCGAGACCGGTGACGGTGAGTGTGCGCACCGAGCGGGTCTCGCGTCGTCCATGCCTCGCCTCGCGGTCGTAGCGGCAGGCAGTCACCTCCTTCCACGGCAGCGAGCGCAACGCGTCGTGCAGGGTCGGCTGGTTGCGCTTGATCACGAGCAGGTAGTGCGCCTGCTTCGCCTCTACCAGCCACCTTGCATGGTCACGATGGGTGTGCAGTGCGTCGGCGGTCACCACGACACCGGCCAGGTCGAAGGGGGCCAGCAGCTTCGTGAAGCCCGTGACCTCGGTGGTCTTGTCCGGCACCCGCAGCTGGCGGTGGCGTCCTCGGAGCGGTGTAAAAGGCTCGACGAGGGAGGTTCCGGTCTGTGATGTTACGCGGCCTCGGGGAGGGGCGGGATGTCGGGTGC
>NZ_JBEXCW010000270.1:0-2145 GCF_040605435.1 Streptomyces sp. NPDC005574 | reverse complement strand
CATCATCGGCGAGAAGCTCCGCACCGGCTCCGCCGAGGTCAAGGCCGCGCTCTCCCGTCAGGGCCGCTATGCCACCGTGCGCGACAACCTCCAGGGCACCACAATGACCACGAAGCCCGTGCCTGCCCTGTAATGCGCCTCAACCAGTCACAACCCCACCAACTGCACGCCCCCGGAACTTGCATCCGCCCTGCGTTCCGGCTGGCACGATGGCTGTATGACTACTGAGGACGAGTCGCTGGAAGCAGCAGCGCGAGCCTTGCGCGATGCGCAGGAGGCCCTGCATGCCGCCCGCCGGAACCTGACCGTGGCCACCCTCGCTGCTTGGGCAGGCGGGGAACCCGTCTCCCGCATTGCGGAGCGCACCGGCCGCACCACCACTGACGTCTGGAACATCCTCGCCGTCCATGGAATCACCCGGGGCATACACTTCAACGGACCGCAGCGCGCCTGAAACACCCCGCTCCTGGTGGACCAGGCGGTTGTGCGGTGGTGAAGCTTCCCCTTGATCGTGGACACCTGGAGACTGGGACGTGTGGTTCCAGAGGAAGTAGTGCCAGGTGGGAAGTAAGTACACGAAGCGATACTCGGCGGAGTACCGGCGGGACGCGATAGCGCTCGTCCGTTCTTCCGGCAGGACGGTGACCGAGGTCGCCCGGGAGCTCGGCGTCAGCCCGGAGAGTCTGCGCAACTGGGTCCGGCGTGATCAGGCCGACCGTGGTGAGGGCGCCCCGGGTGAGCTGACCAGCGCCGAACGCGAGGAACTGAAGCGTCTGCGCAGGCAGAACCGTGAGCAGCAGCAGACGATCGAGATCTTGAAAAAAGCGACGGCCTTCTTCGTGAAAGAGAGCGACCGGTGAGCGCGTTGTACCGGTTCATCCATGCGGAGAAGGCGAACCACCCCGTCACCCTGCTGTGCCGGGCGATGAAGATCGCCCGCTCCTCTTACTACTCCTGGTGCGAGGGTGAAGCCGCCCGCCAGGCCCGCCGGGCAGCCGACGACGCGCTCGCGCACGAGATCGCCGTGCTCCACATCGCGTCCCGCAAGACCTACGGGGTGCCGCGAATCCATGCTGAGCTGCGGCGCCTGGGCCGGCGGGTGAACCGCAAGCGCGTCGCCCGGATCATGCGCCAGGCCGGCATCCAGGGTGTCACCCGCCGCAAGCGGCGTTCACTGACCCGCGCGGACAGGAAGGCCAGGCCGGCGCCCGACCTGATCGGCCGCGACTTCCACGCCGAGATCCCTGGTACCAAGCTGGTCGGTGACATCACCTGCCTGCCCACCGCCGAGGGCTGGCTCTACCTCGCCTGCTGGCTGGACCTGGCCACCCGCGAAGTCGTCGGCTACGCCATGGCCGACCACCACCGCGCCTCCCTCGTCACCGACGCCCTGAAGATGGCCCACGGCCGAGCCGAACTCCGCCCCGGATGCGTCATACACAGCGACCGCGGCAGCGAATACACATCAGCCGAATTCCGCCATGAGATAAGGGAGTTGAATCTGCGGCAAAGCTGCGGACGCACCGGATCCTGCTTCGACAACGCCGCCGCGGAGAGTTTCTGGGCCCTCCTCAAGGAAGAGATCGGCACCCGCACCTGGCCCGACCGGGCCACCGCCCGCGCCGAGGTCTTCGACTTCATCGAGACCTTCTACAACCGCCGCCGTCTGCGCAAACACAAGATCCTCGGCTACCTCACCCCAGCCGAGACCAGGCAGCGGCAACAGCACGCCCTCGCAGCGTAGACATCGAGTGTCCAGGATCATGGGGAAACAGTGGGGCGGGTGGGGCTCGAACCCACGACCTACGGATTAAAAGTCCGCAGCTCTGACCAACTGAGCTACCGCCCCATACTCCAAATGAGAGCACGTAGATCATCACACTACACCTCGCGGGTTGCACGTCTTTTTGCGCTGATACAGGAACACCCGGTATCGCTGCCGTCTGCGAAGGTCCGATACCCGGGAGCCTGTGTAACGGCTGCGCAATGTGTCGGGCGTCCCCTCTCCAGACCGGCAGCGCGAGAACAATGCCGAAAAGGTAGGCATGTTGCCTGGTTGTCAAGCAGCAGGGGGCGTGTTGCGCTGGGCCCGGGGGAGGCAGGAGAACAGAACGGGACCTTCGGTAGTTGAGTCGTCGACCAAGA
>NZ_JBEXCW010000269.1:0-2156 GCF_040605435.1 Streptomyces sp. NPDC005574 | reverse complement strand
CGGATACGACCTCAACACTCGCATCCTCGCAGGCCACGGGCACCTTCTGCTGATACCCGATCAGATCACCTCAGCCGCTGAATATCCGAGGTCGATGAACTCGAACTTGTCGCTCACCGAGGATCCTTGGCAAAGTACGCTGCGACTTTTTCCAGGAAAGCGACCTTTTGCCGCAGTTCCCTCAGTTCGCGTTCCTGCTCGCGGAGCCGTGCCCGTTCATCCACGGTGAGAGGCGGATCCTCTCCCGCGTGCTCACGACGGTAGGCGTTGACCCAATTCCCGAGTGTGCCTTCGATAAGTCCGAGTTCCCGGGCGACCGGACGCGACGTCTCGAGCACTATCTTCACCGCCTCTTCCCGATATTCAGGAGTGAACTTCCCGCGTTTCTGCGACAACCGATTCCCTTTCCGAACAGACCCACTGTAATGGGACCACTGTCCGGAAACTTCGGGGCGCCTCAGAGCCACCCTCCGAGCCGGACAGAAACGGAGCAATGCTCAAGACTTGTGGATCGGCTTCGGGTGGGGTGCCTAGGAGCGTGTCCCGGTAACGGGCAAGCAGGCTGGTGCCGTCATTGATGGGGCCGGTCGCGGCCGCTGTGCTGGCGTGTGCGGGGCGACAGTCGGGTGTCCTGCCAGTCGGAGGGCGGCCTTGCGGGGCCCGGTGGCCGGGCCGGGAGGCCCGGTGGGTCAGCTGGTTGCGGTGGCGAGCCCCGCGGTCCCGGCATGTCGGAAGATCTTGCGGAGGTTGTGGCAGGCGGCCAGCAGCCGCCACTCGCCTCGCGCTGCGTCCTCACCGCGCAGGAGGAGCCGGCGGCCGTTCTGGCAAGTCATGATCTGACCGAAGACCGGCTGGCTGGCTCGACGATGGCTTTTCGGCGGGCGTAGGCGGCTTTGCCGGACTTGGTCCGTAGCTTGCGGGCCATGCGCTCCTTCAGCGTGGCGTCCTTGGGGATGCGTCCGCGGGGTACAGGCGGGACCGGTTCGTCGTGCTTGAGCCGGCCGGTGGCCATGAACGTCTCAGTGCCGCAGGCCAGTTGCCGCTCCTTCGCGGCTTCGAGGTTGGTCTCGGAGCAGTAGCCGGCGTCGACCAGGGCCTGCGTGGGGTGGGTGCCGGTGTTCTGCGCGGACTGGTCGAGCATGGCGGTGTAGTTCAGCGCGTCGGAGGGGTTGGTCGTCAGGTCGGCGGCGGTGATGACCTGATGCTGCTCGTCGACGACGGCCTGAGCGTTGTAGGCCTGGATGTAGGC
Organism: Streptomyces sp. NPDC005574; assembly: GCF_040605435.1. Classification (NCBI taxonomy): domain Bacteria; kingdom Bacillati; phylum Actinomycetota; class Actinomycetes; order Kitasatosporales; family Streptomycetaceae; genus Streptomyces; species Streptomyces sp. NPDC005574. The sequence continues at coordinate 907 of NZ_JBEXCW010000269.1, read as the reverse complement.
GCCGTCGCTGTTCTTCATGATCCGCGAGTCGGGATCGGTGAAGTTGGCCTGCGCCTTGGGCTTGGGCCGGGCAGTGCCGGCGGCCTTGTTCCCGGCCCCGGTGACGGCCTGCTCGTCGCTGGTGCCGGCGCGTTCCTGGCGAAGGCGTTCCTTGTCCTCGGCGTGGCGGCGGGCCTTCTCGGCGGCTTCGGCCTCGATCTGGGCGCGGGCGGCCTGCAGCTTGGCCAAGCGCTTCTCGCGGCGGCCCAGCTCGGCGGGCAGGTCGGCCTCCTTGCCATCGGGGCCGAACCGCTCGTCCTCGGCGGTATCGGTGGCCTCGGCATCCGCCAGCAGGGCGGCAGCCTTGGCCTCCAGTTCGGCGATCTCGGCCTCGATGCGTTCCTCCTTGTCGACCAGCCGCCCGTAGCTCATCGCCTTGTGCTTGGAGGCATTCGCTTGCAGCTTCGTGCCGTCCAGAGCGACGCGGCCCATCTTGACCATGCCGAGTTTCTGCGCGAGGTGCAGGGACTGGAGGAACAGGTCGGCGAGCGCGTCGAGGTGGCGGCGGCGGAAGCGGGCGATCGAGCGGAAGTCAGGGGCCTGGTCGGCGGCCAGGAACCGGAAGGCGACGTCGTCGACACACTTGCGCTGGATCGCCCGGGAGGAGCGCACGCCGGTGGTATAGCCGTAGATCAGCAGGCGCACCATCAGCCGTGGGTCGTAGGGCGGGTAGCCGCGCTTGTCCGTGTAGTCGGCCAGGATCGGCGTGAGGTCGAGCGTCTGGTCGACCAGGTCCGCGACGAACCGGGCCAGGTGATCCTCGGGCAGCCAGTCTGAGGTGACCCCCGGAGTGTGGACACAGGGGTTTCATGCCGTGAGGGAGAGTGTAACCGGGCTCTGATGCTGCTGTTCGAACTCCAGTGGCGAG
>NZ_JBEXCW010000268.1:0-2157 GCF_040605435.1 Streptomyces sp. NPDC005574 | reverse complement strand
GCCGCCCGCGCCCGCGAACTCGTCGACCAGGGCACCCCCATCGAGGCCGCCTGCCGCATCGTCATCCTCGAAGACCAACTCGAAGAAGCCCAGCGTCTCAACGAAACGCTGCGCCCTGCCCCGCTCCGCGACCGGGCCACTGCCTGAACGGCTCTCCCGATCGGGTCAGTTGCCATGTTCTGCGTTGATCCTCCTAATATGTGCGCATGATCGCCGAAGACGCTCAGCCACCGGCACCCAGCCAGGAAGCACAGCTCGGCAGCGGGACCACGCCCGACGCTTCCCCCGGCACCGCCGGTGGACCGTCGGCCGGTTCACAGAGCCGGCGGACGGCCCCCGCAGCTGGTCCGGGCAGCGGGGTGGAGCGCGCGGTGGCCGTCGTGAAACCGGCGATGCGCGGGTGGCTGCACGCGGGCATGTTCCCGCTCGCACTCGCCGGCGGCATCGTTTTGGTCGCTCTCGCGCGCTCGGCAAGCATCGCCGTGGCGTGCTCGGTGTATGCGGCGTCCTCCCTGCTGCTGTTCGGCACGAGTGGGGTGTATCACCGCGGGGATTGGGGTCCGCGAGGTGAGGCCGTTCTGCGCCGGCTGGACCACGCGAACATCTTCCTGATCATCGCCGGCACGTACACGCCTCTGGCGGTGCTGCTGCTGCTGTCCGCGCGCCAGCAGGCGGTCCTCCTGCTGCTGGTGTGGGCCGGGGCGGCGGCCGGCGTCGCATTCCGCATCTGGTGGATCACGGCACCGCGCTGGCTCTACACCCTGTGCTACATCGCCCTGGGCTGGGCAGCGGTCTTCAAGCTGCCCGACTTCGCGCGCACCGGCGGCACCACGGTCGTCGCCCTCGTCATCACCGGCGGTCTGCTCTACACCGCGGGCGCCGTCGTCTACGGACTCAAACGCCCCGACCCCTCACCGCGCTGGTTCGGATTCCACGAAGTCTTCCACGCCCTGACCATCGCCGCCTTCACCGCGCACTACACCGCCATCCTCCTGGCAGCCACCTGACACACATGCTCCAGCGCAGGGCGCACGGGCAAAGACTTGGCCTCACAGGGTCCGCCGAGTGGGGCTTGCGAACGGGTGGCTGGGCAGGGTCCCGTCGTTCTCGTGATCGGTCCGGTTGCGGCGTGATGCCTGTCCTGCCTGGCTGACGGTCCTATGTCAGGCGATGCTGTCGATGTCGCGGAACGCCAGGTCGGATTCCCGCCAGCTTCCGCTGGTGGGGCCAGCGATGCTCGTGGGCATGAACCGACTCGAAGGAAACGTCGGAAGAGGCCACCGGCGCCGGGGACGTGGCCGTCAAGACGGCTTGTCTCCGCCTCGCCGAACTCGGCTTCCCCGTCTTCGCCCTGGCCTGGAACTCGCTGCTGACCCAGGGCCATCCCGGTCACACCGGCTGACCGCGGGCTCGACGTCCGTCACGGTCTGCGGCCGCCGTGATGCGGCGGGCAGGCTGGAGCCCCTGCCACATCCCGGCCAGAGCTACGTCCCAGCCAGAGCTACGTCAGCGGACGGTGAAGCCGGCTGCCTTGTTGTCGAGGGTGGTGGTGCCGTTGGTCGCTTCGGCCAGGACGGCGATGTGCCAGGCGCCGTGGGGGGACGATGCCGCGTCGGTGGGGGTGACGGTGGTGGTGTAGGTGCAGTGGACGGTGTGCTTGCCGGCCGGCGTGCAGACGGCGCTCTCGGCGGCGGCCATGTCCTTGGCGGTCAGCTTCTGCTTGGTGAGCGAGGAGGTGGCCGGCCAGGCCAGGACCTTGACACTCTTGATCCCGGAGGAGGCGGTGACGTCGGTGGTGAAACTCAGCGAACCGTCACGGTCGCCGGCGGGGGCGCTGTAGCGGGCGGTGCTGTGCGTGAGGGCGGGAGGCTGCTCCCCGGCATAGGCGAGAGCGTAGGCGCCCGCGCCTGCGAGAACGACGACACCGGCGGCGACAGACACAGCGATACGTCGGGACATTGGAAGGTCTCCCCATCAGGCTCAGTCGGCCGCACAGGCCCTGTATGCCTGTTCGTTGCACTGATCCTCGCCCCGCGGCCGTGCGCCGGGCGTGAGCCCAGACCCTAGCCCCACCGCCCGGTGTGCCAGCGCCTCCACCTGGACAGTGGTCGTAGCCGGCCCGGCTCCCGCCTCGGATACCGTGTTCCTCGACGGGGT